>DASUSU010000077.1:0-4023 GCA_036374915.1 Acidimicrobiia bacterium
CCCATCGAGAAGAGTCCGCGGCTTCGTGCCGTCGAGGGAGACGAGTCTTGGCGCGGTGTCGTGGGACTCGTAGGCGGCAATCAGAGAATCCCCGGCCCATTGGGGTGTCTGCCAGAACCCCCCTTCGGACACCACCTCGACGGTTCCATCCCCGGCGATGGTGACGAGATCGGCTTGCCCATGACGGGCTCGAACCGCGACGAGCCGGCCGTCGATGGACCACTGGAGGTCACTGAAGTCGGCATCGTCTTTGGCCAGTAGATCGTGGGATGCGCCATCGAGGTCGGTGAGATACACCGCACGCCAGTCACCATCTTCTAGCGCGTAGGCGACCCGAGTCCCGGTCACGGCAGGATCCAGGGCGCGCCGATCTTCATGACCCACCAGGGTGGACCATTCCCCACCGGCCGAGGCCACGACGATGTCGGAGCGGCTGAAGTCGTCCCGTGGCCAGAACGTGGCCACGATTCGCCCGTCTTCCGCCACCGATACCTGGCCGACGTCGCCGCCTTTGGGCCCGAAAGGTTGCGGCCAAGGGTCGTCCACATCGACCAGAGCGAGACGGCTGGTGCGTTTGCGGTCGACGATGACCACCATTTCGGTGTCGGTGAGCCAGTCGCCGAGGGCGACTCCGGGTATGCGGCGCGGTGGTCCTCCTTCGAAGTCGACGACGAAGGTGTCATCGCCCGATGTGTAGGCGATCTCGGAGCCGTCGGGGGACCACCTCGGGGCGGTGTCCTCCCAATACGAAGCCAGCTTGCGGTTGGTGGTCAGTCGTCGTGCCTGCCCTCCGGAGACGGGCACCGTGTGCAGGTCACTGGTTCCTTCCGCCGAGAGGATGAAAGCGACCTGGCTGCCGTCGGGTGAAACCGCGGGATGGTGGGGCCGCGCGGTCGCGTAGATGGCGTCGAGACGCCAGTGAGGAGGTAACAGGAAGTCAGGCCGAGGCTGACTCGGCACGCCACCATGCTCATCACGGCCCAACCACGGGCTAGAGCCCAAGATCCGCCCCTTCCTCGGTGGAGAACCGGGACAAGATAGCCTTGATGTCCCGTTCCAGGGCCAGAAGGTGGTAGCCACCTTCCTGGACCAGCACGGTCGGCCGTCCCAGATCTGCGAGCACGCTGCCGGCGCGGCCAAATCCGGAGGTGGTGACCTCGAGTGGCGACTCCGGGTCGTCGGCACCGGCATCGACTCCCAGTGAGACGACCAGGAGCTCACAGCCGATTTCCGCGATGAACTCGGTCGCTTCCGACACCGCGTCGACGAAGACATCGTCCCCCGACCCCGGAGCAAGCGGAAAGTTGCGGTTCTTGTCGAGTCCCGCACCTGCGCCGCGCTCGTCGGCGAACCCGCACCAATGGGGGAACCAGCCCTCACCGGGGTCGACGTGGACCGACGTGTAGGCGACGTCGTCGCGTTCGTAGAAGATCTGCTGGGTGCCATTGCCGTGGTGGGCGTCGATGTCGACGATGCCCACCCGCACCCCGCTCGTCGTAGCCAGGTAGTTGGCGGCGATCGCTGCGTTGTTCAGGTAGCAGGAACCGCCGAAGTAGTCGGTCCCGGCGTGATGACCGGGCGGGCGCACCGCGGCGTAGGCGCTCCCACCGGTGTCGAGGACGAGGTCGGCCGCGGTGAGGGAGGCATCGACGGCGTAGCGGATGCCCCGCGAGGAATTCGGTCCAAGGACCGTGCAGGTGTCCATGCAGTAGACCCCGGCCATCGCCGAGCGGCTCTTTGGCAGACGGTTGGCGACATGGCCGAAGGCTCCGGGATGCCGGAAGGCGTACGCCACGACCCGGTCTTGACCCGGGTCTTCGGGGTAGCCGGCTGCGACCCACTCGTCGTAAGCGGTCATCAGATAGGAGACCATGCCGCGGTCGTGAACAGCGTAGATCAGGTCCTCCGGGTGCTCCTCGGGCTCGATCACCTCCAAGCCGAGGTGGTCGATGGCCTCCTTCAGAACAGCTCCCCTCTCGGGGGTCTCGTCCCCTTCGATGTGGACCCCGATCCAGACCTCGCCCTCGGGATCGTGGGCCAGGGCATCCTCTGACCAGACGGCGGTGACACTCATTCCAGCTCCTTCAATGCGTCGGCCAATCGCTCGGCCAGGGTCTCGATCTCCCCCTCGGAGACGACCAGCGGCGGCCCGATCATCACCAGGTCACCCATGCCCTCCCCGGCGCTCCCGGTGGACGGATACACGAGGAGACCTTTCGATCTAGCAGCCTCGGTCAGGCGGGCTGCCATCTTCACGGACGGAGGGAAGGGCCTCCTCGTGTCTGGATCTTCGACGAGCTCGATTGCCCAGAGGAGCCCGAGCCCGCGCACGTCGCCCACGAGGGGAGAGTCTTCGACGGCGGACCGGATTGCCTTCTCCAGAGTCTTGCCCCGGTCCTCCGCTCGCTCGACGAGATGCAGCTCGTCCAGCCTCTTGATGACCGCCTTGCCTGCGGCCGCACCGACGATGTGATGGGAGTAGGTGAACCCGTGGACGAATCCGCTCTCCTCGAGGGCCGTCGTCACACGTCTGGAGAGGGCGCACACGCCCAACGGCCAGTATCCGCTGGAGGCCCCTTTGGCCATGGTCATGATGTCGGGCGTGAGGTCGAAGTGCTCTGATGCGAACCATCTCCCGGTGCGGCCGAACCCGGTCATGACTTCGTCGGCGATGATCAGCACCCCGTGGCGGGCGCAGACCTCCGCAACGGCCTCCCAATAGCCGTGTGGGGGGACCGCGGCACCGCTGGCAGCGCCGCCGACGGGCTCTGCAATGAAGGCGGCGACCCGATCCGGCCCGATCTGCCCTATCTCGGACTCGAGCTGCCCGGCGTGCCACTCTCCGCAGTCGAGGGGGTGGCGAGGGTTTGGGCACCGATACTCGAGCACGCCGGGGACACGACCCGCTCTTCCCAACCAGGGTAGATAGGGCCCGCGCAGGGCATCCCGACCGGAGACGTCGAGGGCACCGATCGTGTTCCCGTGATAGGAGAGCTCACGCCCGATGACCACAGCTCGCTCGGGCTCCCCGTTGGCGAGGTGGAAGACACGAGCCGCCTTGAGGGCGGTCTCGGTCGCCTCCGAGCCCCCGGACACCGGATAGATGGCGGGGTCGTCCATGGGAAGTCGTGAGGCGAGGAGCGACCCGTACTCCTCGAGGAGATCGGAGGTGAATGCCGTGGGGTGTGCGTAGGCGACTGCGTCGAGTTGGCGTCGTATCGCCGAGGTCACCCTCGAGTCGTTGTGTCCCAGGTTGACGACTAGCGCACCCGAGGATCCATCGAGGTAGCGGTTGCCATCGGTGTCGACCACCCAGCAGCCCTCGGCGCGCTGCACCTTGGGGAGGCCTGCGCCTCGAGCAAAGAGAGATGTCATGGCAGTGACCAAACAGGTCTCATGAGCGCGGCACGGTACTCGTGGGAACTACCTTCCTGGCTGCCGATGAGACCAAGACTGAGAGACCTGGGAATCGAGATCGGGAACCTCCCGACAGGCCCCGACAACGCAATCACCGATGTTCCCGGTGTCCTCGTGGGGCACTCCACCCTGGTGCGTGACGAGCCCACCGCGGTGCGGACCGGCGTCACCGTGATCATCCCCCGAGGCGGTGGTGGCTGGACGGAGACTGCCTTTGCCGGATGGCACAACTTCAGTGGCAACGGGGAGATGACCGGCATCCCCTGGATCGAGGAGACGGGTCTCATCGACTCACCGATCGGTATCACCAGCACCCATCAGGTCGGGTTGGTGCGCGACGCTCTGGTCAGGTTGGCGATCGAGTCCGGAGGAGTCGACGCCTTCCATCTCCCGGTAGTCGCCGAGACATGGGACGGCTGGCTGAGCAACGCAGACTCGTTCCCTTTGACCGAGGCGCATGTGCGGGAGGCTTTCAGAGGAGCCACAGACGGCCCGGTACCAGAGGGTGCGGTCGGTGGTGGCACCGGGATGATCTGTCATGAGTTCAAAGGCGGCATCGGGACGTCTTCGCGCATCGTGGAGACGAAATCAGGCACCTACACCCTG
>DASUSU010000078.1:0-4280 GCA_036374915.1 Acidimicrobiia bacterium
CTTCTTGGCAGCCGAGGCCACTTAGGCTCCCGGTGTGATCCCCGACACCATCGAAGCGCTCCAGGAGCGTCTCGACGGGCTCGACTACTTCGCCGACGAGAGCCTCGTCGTCGCCATCCATCTCGCCGTCCACCTGGGCCGACCCCTCTTCCTCGAAGGCGAGGCCGGTGTGGGCAAGACCGAAGTGGCCAAGGTGCTCGCCGCCATGACGGACGCCGAGCTGATCAGGCTCCAGTGCTACGAGGGGCTCGATGTGGGTCAGGCCCTCTACGAGTGGGACTATGCCCGCCAGATGATGGCCATCCGGCTCCTCGAGGCCCGAGGCGCCGGGGCCACGGCCACTCCCGATGACATCATGAGCCGGGACTATCTGATCGCCCGCCCCCTGCTCCAGGCGATCGAGGCGAGCAAGGACGGGCATCGGCCGGTTCTGCTCATCGACGAGTTGGACCGCGCCGACGAGGAGTTCGAGGCCTTTCTCCTCGAGCTCCTCTCCGACTTCCAGGTCACCATCCCCGAGATCGGCACGATCAAGGCGCAGAGCCGGCCCATCGTGGTCCTCACCTCGAATCGGACCCGTGAGATCCACGATGCCCTGAAACGCCGCTGCGTCTACCACTGGATCGACTATCCCACCCCGGCCCGGGAATCCGAGATAATCACCCGCAAGGTCCCCGAGATCGAAGGCGAGCTAGCCGACTCGTTGGCCGAGGCGATGCGACGGTTGCGGGAGATGGAGCTGTTCAAGCCACCCGGTGTGGCCGAGACCCTCGACTGGGCGGAGTCTCTTCGCCTTCTCCAAGCCGGCGAGCTGACCGGGGCTACGATCGAGAGCACACTGGGCGTGGTCCTGAAGTACAAGGACGACATGGACATGGTCCGCTCCGTCGGCGTCGACACCCTGGTGGGATGAGCCGTCCCGGTCTGATCGACCAGCTCGCCGTCTTCTCGGCTGCCCTTCGCGGCCGGGGCCTGACCGTCACCGCCGACCAGACCGCCGACATGGCCCGCGCCCTCTCCCTGGTCGACCTGACCCGCAGGTCGCAGGCGGCAGCGTCGCTGCGACCGCTCTCGGTCACCGATCCGGGGCAGATCCCGCTCTTCGACGAGGAGTTCGACAAGTTCTTCGACCGGATCAGGCCGCCATCACGGGTCGACCGCAACCCGGACACGGTCAAGGCGAGTGGCGCCTCCTATGCGCTGCAGGGAAGCGCCGGCACGTCTCGCGCGGAGGTCAACGAGCACAGAGGCGCCTCCGCGGTGGAGCGCATCGCCACCCGCGACTTCGCCGATCTCGACGAGGAGGACCTGCAAGAGGCGCGCCGCCTGATAATGACGATGATGTGGCACCCGACCGATTTCAGGACCCGCCGCTGGACCGGGGGCGACGGTGGCCGTCCCGACCTGCGCCGGACACTGCGACGGGCGGTGGGGCCGACCGGGGACCTGATGCTGATCGACTGGAAGGAGCGGACCCGGAAGGAGCGCCCCCTGATCATCATCGCCGACATATCGGGGTCGATGGAGAAGTATGCCGACATCTTCCTCGTCTTCGCCCACGCCGCCCAACGCCGGCTGCGGGCGGTCGAGATCTTCACCTTCTCGACCCACCTGAGCCGAATCACCGAGGAGATGCGCCGCCGTGACACCCGGGCCGCTCTCGCCCGGGTCGCAGAGAGGGTCACCGACTGGTCGGGGGGTACCCAGATCGGCGAGGCGCTCGCCGAGTGGAATCGGCGATGGAGCCGTCGACTGGCCCGGGGCGGGCCGGTGGTGATGATCCTCTCCGACGGCTGGGATTGCGGGGACGCCGAGACACTGGCGACGGAGATGGCCCGGCTCACCCGCTCCGTGCACCAGGTGATCTGGCTCAACCCTCTCGCCGCCCGCGCCTCCTATCAGCCTCTGACCAGGGGAATGCAGGCAGTGATGCCCCACATCGACCAGCTGCTCCCCGCCGCCAGCGTCTCCGACTTCAGAGGCGTGGTCCGGGTGCTCGACTCGGTGGCGGGAGGACGGAGATGAGACACCAGATCGAGATTCGCAACCGGTGGGCCAGCGAGGGGAAGAAGGTGGCGGTGGCCACCGTCATCCGTGTCCATGGCAGCGCGCCCCGTCCCGAGGGCTCCAAGTTCCTGGTCTCCGACGCCGGTGACATGGAAGGCTCGGTGAGCGGCGGCTGTGTCGAGAACGACGTCTTCCTCCACGCCCAGGAGGTGATCGAGACCGGGAAGCCGAAGACGGTCACCTACGGGATCGCCGACGACGACGCGTTCGAGGTGGGAATGGCCTGCGGGGGGACCATCGACGTGTTCATCGAGCCCTGGTGAGCCCGCTCGAAGCCATCCAGGGAATCCTCGACCGTGAGGAGTACGGGGCGATCGTCACCTTCGTCGACGGGCCGGTCACCGGGGCCAAGGCCGTGCTCGACTCGTCCGGCAAGGTGGTGGCAGGCGAGCTTCCCGAGGAGATCGCGTCGCATGTGAGCGGAGACGCCCTGCAACTCATGGACCACGAGCAGCACCGGGCGATGGAGTACCCGCCCCACACCGTGTTCGTCGAATCGCTGGCCCCTCCCCAGGAGATGGTGATCGTGGGAGCGGTCCATATCGGGCAGTCGCTGGCCAGCTTCGCGGCCCAAATGGGTTACCGGGTCACGGTCATCGACTCCCGCGCCGCATTCGCCACCGAGGACCGCTTCCCCCGGGCCCGGGTCCTGGTCGGCTGGCCCGAGGACCTCATCGAAGAGGTGACCCTCGACCGGCGCACCTGGCTGGTCATCCTCTCCCACGACAAGCGTTACGAAGACCCGGTCCTGGTCGCTGCCCTGAAGAGCCCCGTCCGCTACATCGGGTGCATGGGGAGCCGCCGCACCCAGGAGCTGCGCGTCGAGCGGCTCCGGGCCATGGGGTTCGCCGAGGAGGACATCGCCCGGGTCCGTGGGCCGGTGGGTCTCGACATCGGGGCGGAGAGCCCGCAGGAGGTCGCCGTCTCCATCCTGGCCGAGATGACTCTGGTCCGCTACGGCCACGGCACCGGCCTATCCCTCCACGGCATCGAGGGCCGGGTCCACAAACAGCGCCCCGAGGACGTCTGAGCGGTCGGCGCCGCTGAATACCCTGTCCGGGTGGCAACCAACGCCGACGAGGCGCTCCGGACCGACATCAGACGGCTGGGCAACCAGTTGGGCGACGCCCTGGTGCGTCAGCACGGCCCGGAACTGCTCGACCTCGTCGAGGAGGTGCGAGCGCTGGGCAAGTCGTCGCGGCGCGGAGGCAGCAGCGAAGCCGCAGCCCGCCTCGACCAGGTTCTCGCCCGGCTCTCGGTCCCGGAGGTGATCCCCCTGGTCCGGGCCTTCACCGCCTACTTCTACCTGGCCAATGTCGCCGAGCAGGTGCACCGGATCGATCAGCTCGGAGTCGCCGACCTGGGGCTGGCCGCGACCGTCGACCGGGTGCTCGAGGCCGGGGTGGACCCGGCGATCACCGCCGAGGTGATGGGCCGGCTCGAGATGCGGCCCGTGTTCACCGCTCACCCCACCGAGGCCGCCCGACGCTCGATCCTGAGCAAGACCGTGAGCCTCGCCGAGCTGATCGAGGAGCGTCTCGTCGCACCCGACGAGGACCTGGACCGGATCGATCGCCGAAGCGCTGAGCTCATCGACCTCATCTGGCAGACCGACGAGCTCCGACTCCAGAAGCCGAGCCCGGTGGAGGAAGCGCGCTCCGCCCTCTACTACCTGGTCCAGATCGCATCGGAGGTCATGCCCGAGCTCGGGGAGAAGGTCTCCGTGGAGCTGGCCAGGCTGGGAGTCGTGTCGCCGCGGAGCCCGATCCGGTTTGGCTCATGGGTGGGGGGAGACCGGGACGGCAACCCCGAGGTGACACCGGAGACCACCGCGGAGACGCTTCTCCTCCAGCACGATCGCGGGCTCCGTCATCTCATCGAGCAGGTGGAGCGCCTCTCCGAGGAGCTCTCGGTGTCAGAGCGTCTCGCCCCGGTCAGCGAGCCGCTTCGAAGGTCCCTGGAGCTGGATCGGGAGGCCCTCCCCGACGTCTGGCTCAGGGAGCACCGGCGCACCGAATCCGAGCCCTACCGGCTCAAGTGCTCCTACATACACGCCCGGCTGATCAACACCCACCGCCGGCTCCAGAGCGGGCTGGCCCATGCCGGCGGCGAGGACTACTCCCATCCCGACGAGCTGCTCGCCGAGCTCGACATGATCGGCGACTCCCTGATCGGGTCCAGAGGCGAGCTGATCGCGCGCGGGGCGGTTGCAC
>DASUSU010000079.1:0-7267 GCA_036374915.1 Acidimicrobiia bacterium
AGGTCAGACATCCTCGACCTCGGTGAGCCGGGGCGGCTTGACCGCATCGCCGGCCAGATCGGGCCGGACAGAGACACTCGCCTCGGCCCGGGCGACATCGAGCCGAGCCAAGAGGAGGGCGAAGTACAGATAGGTGATGGCGAGGAAGTTGGCGAGCAGTGCGACGACCATCTCCCGCGGCATGCTCGCCCCGTCGGGACGGATCGAAGGCGTTTGATGGAGGGTGCGGAACAGGTAGACCGAGAAGTAGACGAGGGGCACCTGGACCACGGCGACGGTTCCCAGGATGGCCGATCGTCGCGCTCTCATCTCGGGATCCGGGGTCGCCCCCCGCAGAGCCAGGTACCCGAGGTAGACGAAGAGCATCACCGCGGTGGTGGCGAGCCGGGCGTCGCCCCAGTCCCATGCCCGTCCCCACACCGCCTGACCCCAGACCATTCCGGTGAAGAGACCGGTGACGGTGAACACCACACCGAGCTCGGCAGACGCCTCACCTAGCCGGTCCCAGCGCGGCGTCTTCTTGACCAGCCACATGATCGAGGCCAGGGCGGTGACACCGAAGGCGAGGAAGGCGACCCAGAGAAAGGGGGCGTGAATGTTGACGATCCGGCTGAACTCGCCCTGGAGGCGGTCCACCGGTGAGGTGAAGGCGAACCACAACCCGACCACGACCGCCAAGGCGGCCGTGCCCAACAAGACCCGGGTTCGGTTCATCTAGACGCCTCCTCGAGTGGCCTGGCCAAGGCGACACCGGCAACGGCGAGCGCCAGGTCCGTGGCTACCAGCAGAATCAACCAGCGGAGGATACCGGCGTCGCGGGCTAGTGATTCCAGCGTCTGCGAGGCCCCGATCACCAGGGGCAGGGCGAGCGGGGCGACGATCAACGAGGCCAGCGCGGTCCGGTTGCGAAGCCCGGCGGTGACCTCCCCGGCCAGGGTTCCCAACTCGGTGAGCCCGACGGCGGTGAGGAGAAGACCGGCCGTCACCGGGAGCGGCCAGCCATCGGGGAGGTCGGGGCTGTAGAGGACGATCGTGGCGAGAAGCAACACCAGGAGGAAGACCACCATGAGGGCAGAGCCGGAGAGACATCGCCCGACGAACCGGGCGGCGGGATCGACGCCGAGCAGGGAATACAGGTCGCGTCGCTCCGGACGGTCGTCGGCGGTGTGACGCAGGGCGATCTGCATGCCGAACAGGATCCCGATCGCCCAGAAGACGGCAGGCCCGAGACGGGCTACGGCGGACAGATCGACCCCGAGGGCGAGAGGGAACACGAGAAGGGCCACCACGGCGAAAGGGAGGACGATGCGGAGGACGTCGCCCATGCGACGTTCGATGCGTAGGTCCACTCTGGCGATCTCGAGGGCCTGGTCCCAGAAGCTCATGTCACCGTCTCCAGTCGCCCGGCGGAGAGGTTGAGCACCTTCCCGGCCCGGCCGGCGATGTGGCCCGGGTCGTGCGACACCATCACCGCAGCCCCGCCCTCCCGGGTGCAGCGGTCTATCAGCGTGTCGATCAGCTCCTGGGCGAAGAAGTCGAGCCCGGAGAAAGCCTCGTCGAGGAGGAGGAGGCGTGGCTGTGTGATCAACAGCCGGGCCACCTCGGTGCGGCGCAGCATCCCATGGGAGCTGGTCTCCACTTTGCGATGGGCCGCCTCGTCGAGCCCGACCACCCTGAGCGCGGGCTCGATCCGGGCGGGGTCGGCCCCGGCCAGTCGGATGGCATGCTCCAGGTTCTCGCGCAGGCTCAACTCGCCGATCATGGCCGGGACGTGGCCGATGAGCCCGATCTGGGGGCGAACCGCATACACCTCGCTTGTGCCCAGGGTCGCTCCCAGCACGTGGCCCTCTCCGCGGTCGGGGCGGACCAGGGTGGCGAGCAGCCGGAGCAGAGTCGTCTTGCCCGATCCGTTCGGCCCGGCGATCCCGAGCACCTCACCTGGGCCGACCGACACCGTCAACCCGCGCAGGACCATCTGGCCACCCAGGGTCACTCCCGAATCGTGCAGGACTATTGGTGGGGTCACAGCGGAAGTCTCATGGCGTGCCGGGCCGGACTCAAGTCACGGCGCGGGCGCGTGGTGCAATCACCCTGGGGCCGGCCAGGGCGGCGACGAGACCGAAGGCGATGGCGGTGATGTACCAGCCGGTCGGCCCCCCGGTGAGCGACAGCCGGAGGGGCTCGGTGAGGAGTCTCGCCATCCCGGCGGCGGCCAGCCCGAGCCCCGATCTCAGCATCGGCCGTAGTGACAGTCGGGCCACCGCCCAGGCTGCCGCTGCCAGGGCGAGCGCCGCGTACAACTCGACCGGATGCCTGCTCACCACACTCGCCGGCCCGGCAACAGCCCAGGGCAGGTCCGAAGCGACCCCGAGACACGCGCTTCTCCACAAACAGCCACCATGCCATCCGGCCAGCGCGAGCAACGCCGCAGGGGTGATCGCGTCGAGGTATCGGATCTCGCCCCGCACCGACCACAGATACGCCACCAGCGCCCCGACCGTCGCCCCGGCGGTGTGGACTCCACCGCGGACCACGAGGATGTCCCCCGGGTGGAGGAGGGGACTGGTCCCCTGGGCGATCATGGCGACGATGCGTCCCACCAGAAGGCCGATCGCACCGGCTCCCAAGAGACGGTCGGCGGGACGGTCGGGCAGGCCCGCGGGCCACAACCTGGTCCCGAGCCAGCCCAGGGCGGCCGCGGTCAGAGCCGCCCAGAGCAGGGTGAACTCCATCAGGGGTCGATGCGGAGCAGCTCGTCTATGCCGAGAGCGAGCCCCCGTTCGTCGATGATGCCGTTGTGGGTGCTCATCAGCTCGCCTCCCGCGGCGAAGAAGAACGTGATCGGAGTCCCGAAGCCGGCGAATCGATTCGGGATCGAGCGGTTGCGGTCGAAAACGTGCTCGAATCCCAATCCGAACTCCGCCAGGAACGCCTTGGCGTCGGGCTGGTTGTCCTCAACGTCGACCCCGATGAACTCGATCTCGCCGCCGTGGGCCTCGAAGGCGGCGTTGAGGAGAGGCGCCTCGGATCGGCACGGGATGCACCACGAGGCCCACACGTTCACCACGGCGGGGCGATCGAGAGCGGCCAGCTTCGCCTCGAACTCGGCCACGGTCATCTCGGGAAGGTCGGGGACGCCCGAGGTGTCGGGGCCAGGCCCGCCGCACGACGAGAAGAACGCGACGACCAGCGCAATGGGGAGGAGGCGACGCATGGAGGAGATTCTCCTTCTTGGCCTGGACAGGGAGACAACGATAGGTTTCCCGCCTCGTGAGCACCGAAGTCGTGATCGAGCGCAGGTTCCGCGGCCCACCGGAGAGCGGCAACGGAGGGTATTCGTGTGGTGTGGTGGCCGAGGGCGTCAGCGGTGTGGCCACGGTCACGCTTCGGCTGCCCCCGCCCTTGGACCGCCCCCTCACCCTCAGTGGTGACGGGGAGCAGAGCACGCTGACCGATGGGGAGAGCATCGTGGGCGAGGCGGCCCGGTCGACGCTCGACCTCGAGGTCCCCGAGGCGCCCGGGCTGGAATCGGCGATGGAGGCCGCGCGTGGTTACGCCGGGTTCGACTTTCATCCCTTTCCCGGTTGTTTCGTCTGCGGGCCGGAACGGGCGCCCGGAGACGGGCTTCGCATCTTCCCGGGGCGGGTGGGCGCCGGCGACATCGTCGCCGCGCCCTGGACCCCGGACGAGTCGTTGCGGGGCGCCGACGGAACGGTCGATCGGCGTTACGTGTGGGCCGCCCTCGATTGCCCGTCCTATTTCGGTCTGCCCACCGCTCCTTTGGCGCTGCTCGGCCGTCTCACCGCTTCGATCGAAGCCCTGCCCGAGGTGGGTGAGCCCCTGGTTGCGATCGGATGGCCCATCGACGCCGAAGGTCGCAAGCACTTCGCAGGCTCCGCCCTGGCCAATCCGGACGGGGAGGTCCTGGCTCGCGCCGCGGCAACCTGGATCGAACTGGAAGGCCTATCTCTCTGAACCTGCCTCGAGCCGAACCACCGGTCGCGCCGGCAAGGCCAGGGTCCCGGTGGCGTCGACGATACGGACCGACCGTGATTCGATCCACCGCCAGATCAGCTGCGCCTCCTCCGCCGTCTCCACACTGTCGGGCACATCGAACCTGTCCTCGTCGATGTCAGGGGCCGGGCGCAGGGGAGGGCTCGACCCTCCGCCCCAGGTGCTGACCAGACGCCCGTGGTCGACCAGGACATGAGAGCCGTCGTCGCTCTCCATCTCGCACACGCCGAGACGTCCCAGGGCGACCCAGGCCCGGCTCATCTCGATCGATCGGGCCAGCGCCTCGTGACGGTCCCGGGCCCAACCCGCTTCCTCGTAGCGGAGCTCGAGAGCGAGCTGCTCCATCCGGGTGATCAACGGACCGAGCAGTAGGTCGGCGCGGCCGGCGATCCCGTCGACGATCTGGTCCACGACCTGCCGGTATGCGGAGACATCGAGACTGCCGTCGCAGGGGCAGAGCGCCACCCCCATCTGGGCAGGGGCACATGGTGCCGCCCTGGTCCCGGGGCGGGCGGTGCACCGTCTGATCATCGTTGCGTCCCAGAGGGCGGCCACCACCACGTCGGCCGCGGTCTTGGACCGGAAAGGACCGAGATGGACCAGCCCGTTCTCCCTGAGAGTCCTCACCACCGACAGTCGGGGGTACAGCTCGTCGGTGAGCTTCACCCAGTGTGAGGACTTGGGCGGGCGGGAGCGCCGGTTGTATCGAGGGCGGTGGGTGTGGATGAGCCGAAGCTCGGTGACCTCGGCCTCCAGGGTGGTGGGGCAGACGATGTGGTCGACCGAGTCGAGCTCGCGCATCAGGTTCCCGATGCTCCGCCGCTGGTCACCGTAGAAGTACTGACGCACCCTGGCTCGGAGGTTGGTTGCCTTGCCCACGTAGATCGGGACGCCGTGGCGGTCACGGAAGAGATAGACCCCGGGCCGGCGGGGGAGGGCATTGGTCAGCCGGATCTTGGAATAGTGGGCGGCGCCCCGGGCCCGGGGGAGCTGGAGCAGGTCGTCGAGGTTGGTCACACCGAGGCTCCCCGCCCGCTCCAGGAGCCCATGGAGGACATGGGCGGTGGCCCGGGCATCGTCGAGGGCACGATGGATCGGCGTCACCGGACTGCGGAAGTGGGCGGCCAGGGTGTGGAGTCTCAGGTTGCGCACCTCGTCCCGGACCAGCCGTCGGGCCAGGCCCGCGGTGTCGACGGTGTCGTTGGTGAGCCCGGCGTAGCCGAGACGGGCCGCGGCGGCATTCAGGAACGACATGTCGAAGCGGATGTTGTGGCCCACGATCACCGCGTCGCCGATGAACTCGAGGAAGGAGGGCAGGGCGGCGGAGATGTCGGGAGCCTGCACCACCATGGCCTCGGTGATGCCGGTCAGGATCGTGATCGACGGCGGGATGGGCAGACCCGGATCGACCAGGGTCTGAAACGACCCGAGCAGCTCCCCGCCCCGGTACTTGACCGCCCCGATCTCGGTGATGGCGCAGTCCCGGGGCGAGCCGCCGGTGGTCTCCAGGTCGAGGATGCAGAAGGTGACGTCGAACAGCGGGGTCGAGAGGTCGTCGAAGCTGGGTTGGAGGAGGGCGGACACGGCCCGGGTGATTGTTGCATCGAACACATGTTCGATGCAACAATCGTCCCGTCTCTCAGCCCGGTCGTCGTTGCCGCAGCGCCTCGTAGGCAACGAGTGCCATCGCCACCGAGACGTTGAGCGAATCGCTGCCCCCGAACATGGGTATGGCGACACTGATGCCCGCGGCGGCCCTGGCCGAGGCGCTGAGACCGTGGTGCTCCGAGCCGACCATGAGGGCGAGGGGGCCGGTGAGGTCCGCCGACCACACATCGAGACTCGAGTCGGGGTCGGCGGCCACGATCCTCACCTCATGGCGGCGCAACCAGTCCACCGCCGGGGCCAGGTCGGAGACTGCCAGCGGGACGGTGAACAGGGCACCGGTCGACGCCCGAACCACGTTGGGGCTGAATGGGTCGATCGAGGGGTCGGCGCTGATCAGGGCGTCCGCGCCGACCGCATCGGCGATTCGGAGCAGGGCTCCCAGGTTTCCCGGCTTCTCGACCGCCTCGGCGAGCAGGACCAGCGGCTCCGGGCCCGGTTCGAGGTGGTCGAGGGTGACATCGAACTGGGCGAAGACGGCGATCACCCCTTGGGAGCGGCCTCGATAGGAAGCACGGTCCAGGGCGGAGGCTGCGACCGTCACCTCCAGCGCGGCAGGATGAGGCGAGCGGTCGTACCGGCCGGGGTCGAAGTAGACCTCGAGCGGACGGTGACCCGCAGCCGTCGCCCTTGCCAGCTCTTTCGCCCCCTCGACCAGGAACACCGATTCCCGGTCCCGGTGCCTGCGGTCCCGAAGCCCGATCAATCGCTTGATCCGGGGGTTCGAGGCCGAGCTGATCTCGACGGCTGTCATCGGCGACGAGTATCGCGGCAACCGGGCACCGGATAGGGTTGGCAGATGGATCTGGCAAGGGTCGGCACCTACCCCTCGATGACCGAGGCCGAGCTGGTCAAGGCCAGACTGGAGGTGAACGGGATCAGCGCGGTCGTCCAGGGGGACTCGATCTCGGGGGCGGTCCCGTTTCTCGAGGTCACCCAGGGGGTCAGGGTCCTGGTCCGGCCCGATGACCTGACCGATGCCCTCGAAGTGCTGGAGCGGATGCTGCCAGCTCCTGGCTGATCAGCCGTTCCATGACTCCCGGTGGACGACGGCCGAACGCGGGCGCTTGCCCCGCTCGAGACTGCCCGAGGCCCGATCGGGAAGGGGATATCCGATCGTGACCACCCCGACCGGAGTGTGGTGGCCGGGGATGTCGAGCAGGGCGCCCAGACCGGGAATGGCATGCACACCGAGGAAACCGGCGGCGACTCCCTCGTTGACCGCGGCGAGCAGGACCGCCATCAGGGCGGCGCCTGCGTCGACCCACCAGTAGGGGACCGGCCAGTCGATCTCGTTGCCGTCGGGACCGAGTTTGTCCGGCTCCCGGTATCGCTCCCGGTAGATGAGCTCGCTGACGGTGAGGACGATGTGGGCGGGCGCACGGGAGATCCAGGGGTCGAAGCCCAGTTCCACGTAGCCGGGCTCATTGGCGAGATCGGCGATGGCCCGGCGTTTGCCCTCGGCGGTCACGATCACGAACCCGAGCCCCTGGCTGTTCCCGGCGGACGGGGCGCGCCGACCGGCGTCGACGATCCGGTCGAGCACGGCGGAAGGGACCGGATCGGGCCGGTAATTCCTCACCATCCG
>DASUSU010000080.1:0-3646 GCA_036374915.1 Acidimicrobiia bacterium
ACCCGCTCGACTCGACCGTCGAGTTCGAGGCCAAGGCGGCCTCGGTCACCACCGGGACCACCGATCGGGACAATCATCTCCGCTCCCCCGACTTCCTCGATGCCGAGCAGTACCCGCTGGTCACCTTCAGGTCGACCGGGCTCGCCCCCGCCGGCGACGACTGGAAGCTGACCGGCGACCTCACCATCCGTGGTGTCACCAAGCCGGTCACCTTCGACCTCGCCTTCGAGGGCGGGGCCACCGACCCCTACGGCAACACCAAGGCGGCCTTCACCGCCACCGGTGAGATCGACCGCCGGGAATGGGGTCTGGTCTGGAACGCAGCGCTCGAGGGCGGCGGCGTCCTCGTCTCCGAGAAGTTCAAGATCGAGTTCGACGTGGAGGCCGGGCTGACCGCCTGAGCCGTTCCGGCACGAGAGGGCCCGGCTACGGCCGGGCCCTCCTCCATTGACGCTCGTACCCGGTCGTCACCAAAGAGTCGTCCGGGGTCTGTCGCTGGCCGGTGATGGCGGTTAGCTTGCTCGACCGATGTCGCGCTGGACAACCGAAGCACGCCATGACAGGGAAGTCTTCGCCGAGCTGGCCGGATGGTGGGACAACCAGCTGGCGGCCCGCTCCAACCCGTTCCTGAGCTCTGCGGTGCTCGGTTGCTGGGAGGACGGCTTCGACGAGCCGGGGAGCAGGCTCAACGTCCTCCTCCTCCACAGGGACGGCGATCTGGTGGCGGCGCTCCCCCTCTACCGGGCTCGGGGCAGGCTTCGTTCATTGTCTCGGGCCCACTCCGAGCCGTTCGATGTGGTTGGCGGCGACGACGAGGAGGTGGCCGTCCATCTCCCCACCTGGCTCAACTCGACGACGATGACTCACCTCTACCGGGTGGCCGAGAGCTCGGCGATCATGTCGGCATTGCCGGATCAGGCCCGCTGGCTGGTCCAGACCACGTTCAACAGCCCCTACGTCGACCTGAGCTCAGGCATGGATCGGGTGCGTGCCGGGATGAGCAAGGACTTCCAGCGAACCCTGCGTCGACGGCGCCGACGTCTGGAGGAGATGGGATCTCTCGAGGTGGTGGAGATCGGCTCTGCAGGGCCGCCCCATGACCTGCTCGACGCCGGCCTGGCGTTGGAGGCGGTCGGATGGAAGGGGCAACGCGGGCACGCCGTCCTCAACGAGCCCACCCACGAGAGGTGGTACCGATCGATCACCGAGGTGGCACAGGACCGGGGGTGGCTCCGGCTCTGCGGCCTCTACCTCGACGGGCGGCTCCTCGCCTTTCGCTACGACCTCGAGGTGGGGGCGACCCGCTGGGGCATGCTCTCCGCATTCGACGAGAGCCCCGACGTCGCCTCGCTGTCTCCCGGCACCCTGCTCCTCGAGAGCATCCTCGAGGCATGCGCGACGAACGGTCTCGGCCGGTACGAGTTCGGCAGCGGCAACGACCAGTGGAAGTACGAGTGGGCACCCGAGGTGCGCCAGGTCCACGACCTGCTCCTCTTCGGATCCGGGCCGATCGGGTGGTCGCTCCACGCGTGGAAGACGAGATCGATACGAGTCCCACCGCAGAAGATGGGCCGCCCGGCCCACTGACCCCCGCTCCATCCCGGCCTAACGTGACCTCGGCGCTGGGAGAGGCTGACCAGAAGGGCTGGGGATGCTCCAGACGCACATCGTCGACGATCTGAACGAGTTTGACCGGCTAGCCGCTTGGTGGAATAGACAGCCGGGCCCGAGCAGTTCGGTGTTCCTTCGGGCCGAGTGGTTCCGCACCGTCGCCGCAGCGACGCTCGGCCCCAACGAGCGGCTCAAGATCTGGGTGGTCAGCGAGGACGACGAGCCGCTGGCGGCGGTATCCACCTATCAGTCCGGTGGCAAGCTCCGTTCCCTCACCGACACGTGCACCGAGCACTTCGACATGGTTCACAGCGGCCAACGAGAGGCGGTCGACCACCTGGTCTCCCAACTGATCCAGTGCAACCAAGTCCGCTTCGAGGCTCTCAACCCGGACTCGCCGCTGGTGGCGGCCTCGAATCGCTATCGAGGGTGGCATCAGGACCACCGCACGCTGTCGGCCGAGATCGACCTCTCCGGCGGTGTCGAGCATCTGATGTCGACGATGGGGAAGAACCTGCGCGCCAACCTGCGCCGGGCCGATCGTGCGCTCCACGAGTTGGGCGAAGTGACAGTGGCGACCCACTGCGATCGCGGGCGCGTGCGCAAGGTCCTGGCCGACGGCCTGGCCTTGGAGGCCGCCGGATGGAAGGGCAAGGATGGCTTCGCGGTGATGACCTCGCCGGGGCGCCTTCGTCTCTTCACCAAGCTGGCCGAGATCGCTGGGGCCAACGATTGGCTCCGCCTGGGCGCCCTCTATCTCGACGGGCGGATGATCGCCTTCAATTACGACTTGGAGTACGCCGGAAGGATGGTCGGTCTCCTCACCGCCTACGACGAGACTCTGCCCCGACGATGCTCACCGGGGAACGTGCTTCTGCTGAAGACCCTCGAGGCAGCCGAGCGACGCGGTGTCGCCTCATACGAGATGGGCAGCGTCGGAGGTCGCAAGAGCGGCAAGCTGCAATGGACTTCGCGCACTTCACCACGGGTCTACGTCCGAGGCTTTGGCCCCGGTGCCACCGGCCGAGCCGCCCAGTCGGTGTGGCGGGCCCAACGTTGGCTCCTCGACCGGGGAGGGCCCCGGAACGGCTCGGTGCCGACCGACTGAGGGCCGAGGACCGGACGAATACGACGACCGGCTCTCACCGCCAGCATCCCGAGACCGACCTTCCCTTTGGGCTCCACCGTGTATGGGACGATCGCATTCGGAGTCGTCGAACGATCGGGGAAGACCACCCACCCGACGAGCTATCTGCAGTCAGTCGGCGCCCCGCAGGCCAACGGCGGCATCGACACCAGCTTGCGCGGCGTCACGTAGAAAGTCACGTACCACCGTCAGCTGATCCGGGCTGAGGGCGGCGCAGATCTCTGTGAGTGAGCGGTTCATCGGGGCGTAGAGCCTGGCCATCTCCGCTCCCCGCTCCCGGCGCGCCTGGAGACGGACACGCCGCCGATCGTCCGGGTCGGGGACCCGGGAGAGCCACCCGGCGCCCTCGAGCCGGTCGATCACCCCGGTGAGGGTGGCGGGGTGGATCCCGGTCGAAGCCGACACCTCGCTGGGCGACATCGGCCCGTGCCGGGCCACCAGGTCGAGGATCTCGATGTCCCCCGCTCTGAGCTCGATCCTGTCCCCGACCGCATCGTTGAGCTGATGGAGACGGGAGATCAAGTCGCGCAGCAGGTTCTGGATCTCCCTGGTCAGCGCTGTTCCTTCGTTTGTCATATGATATGGTTTTCGTATAATACGGTGGACGTAGCACAGACTACCAAGGAGCCAGCCGGTGAGGAAGTACGCCCGTTTCTACAACCCGATCGTCTCGTTTCTGCTTCGTCTCGGCCTCCCCATCGGCCCCCAGGCGCTGCTCACCGTCACCGGCCGCCGCAGCGGGCTCCCCCGCACCACCCCGGTGGCGATCAACCGCAACGGGACCGGGTGGCATCTGATCTCGGTCTACGGCCGGGTCGACTGGGTGCGGAACCTGGAGGCTGCCGGTGAGGCGCTGATCACGAGGAGACTGCGACGATTCCAGGTCAC
>DASUSU010000081.1:0-9739 GCA_036374915.1 Acidimicrobiia bacterium
CGAGAAGGCAATCGAGTCGATCGCCGGATTCGCCGCCGGGCTCGGAGTCGAAGAGCTCAGCATCGGTGGCGGTCTCGGCGTCGCCTACGTGGAGGGGGAGGACGCCCCGACAATCACCGAGTGGGGCAAGGCCATCGCCGAGGCCACCGCCGGAATCGGAGCCCGGATCACCGCCGAGCCGGGCCGGGCCATCGTCGCCCAGGCAGCGATAACCGTCTACACCGTGGGGACGATCAAGGAGATCCCGGGAGTCAGGACCTATGTGTCGGTCGATGGGGGGATGAGCGACAACCCGCGACCGGTGCTGTACGGCAGCGGCTACGAGGTGTTCGCTCCGAGGGCGACCAACGCAGACCGGACCCGGCAGATCCGTCTGGTCGGCAAGCACTGCGAGTCGGGAGACGTCCTCGCCTGGAACGGCCACGTCCCCCAGGATCTGGCGGTCGGTGACTATCTGGCCACCCCGGTGACCGGGGCCTACGGGCACTCCATGGGGTCCAACTACAACATGGTGCGCAGACCGGCGGTGGTCTTCGTCCGCAACGGCGAGGCCCGGCTGGTGGTGCGACGGGAGACCCACGAGGACCTGTTGATCCGGGACATGGTGGCCGGGCCGATTTAGCCGTCCACCCTGAGGAAGGGGGCTTCGAACCATGCCACCCGCTCCGGACAGGTGTCCTCCTCCAGGGTCAGGGTGAGCTCGTCGCCGTTCACCTCGGCGAGGTAGGCGCCCGCCGCCCCGGGGCACTCCCCCTCCACCTGGCTGACGAACACGAACCGCCGATCGTCACGAGCCACGAAGCCACCCATCAATGCTTGCTCCGCCGAGCCGGCGGGCTGGACCAGGAACTCTCCGGCGTCGTTGACGCGCAACACAACGGTGCCGTTGGCCCACTCCCCGGAGAGATCGCCGAGCCGAAGACCGTCACCGGTCGTGCTGGTGCCCGCCCCTCCGGCACATGCGACCAACAGGAGCAGAAGGGCAAGTGCCGCGAGCCGGGACCTCACCCTGCCGACGATCGGGACCAATCGCCGCCGAAGGCCTCGGCACGGAATCGGCATGGCTCGTCGACCGCGGCAAGACTCAGCCCCGGCCCGAGCTTCTCGGCGAAGTAGACCCCGGTGTCGCCCGAGCACGGACCGGGATCGGCGCTGGTGACGAAGACGAGCAGACCATCCTGGAGAGCGACGAACCCGAACACTCCAGTGGCCTCCTCCCCACCGTCGGCCTGGGTCTCGAAGAGCTCGTACGACCCACCTTCGTCGACCCGAATCAGATGACCCCCGGTCTCCCACTCACCGGTCAGCTCGGCGAGGGGAACCTCGGAGCCGGCATCGAACGGGACGGCGAACCTGGTCTCCTCGTCGACCTCGATCTCGTAGTCGCCCATGTCGGGGATCGACCCGCTCAGGGTGATCGCACCGTCGACTTCGGCGTAGGTCTCGGTGGTTGTCTGGATCAGGGTGGGCAGCCGACGAATCTCCCCCAGCGTGGTCAGCCCGTTGCTCTCGGCGTAGGAGATGACCGGCCATCTGATCAGCCACACCGGCACTTCGGTCCCGGTCACGGCGCCCGGGCCATCGCCTTCGAACAAGACCGGCGTCTCACACGGGACCGGCTCTCCGGCGAGCAGATCGGTCTCTTCGGGGATGCATTCGAGCGCCTGACGGAAGACGATCGCAGCCCAGGTCCCGTCCTGGAGCATGGCCTGGTCGGGGAGCATGGCGACCGCTTCCACCTCCGCAGGAATCAGGGTGGTGGTCGTGGTGGTGGCGACCTCGGTTGTCGTGGTGGCCACGGTGGTGCTGGTGGTCGTGCTGGCCGGCTCCGCCGCCCCGCCGCAGGCGGCCGTCAGCACGACGATCGCCACTGCCAGCCCGAGGATCGGCGCACGCGTCACCTCACTACAACTCGACCGTTCGCCGCCCGAGTTCCCTGGTTGCGCGACTCGGGCGTCACCCGTGGGTGGGAAAGCCGAGATCTACTCCTCGGTGGATCGGGTCGGACCAGCGGGAGATGACCACCTTCTGCCGGGAGTAGAAGTGGACACCTTCCGGTCCGTAGATGGCGTGGCTGCCGAAGATCGAGTTCTTCCACCCTCCGAAGCTGTAGAAGGAGAGGGGAACCGGGATCGGCACGTTGATCCCCACCATCCCCACCTCGACCTCGGCCTGGAACTTGCGGGCGGCCCCGCCGTCGTTGGTGAACACCGCCGTCCCGTTCCCGTACGGATTCTGGTTGATCAGCCGGATCGCTTCCTCATATCGGTCCATGCGCACCGTGGACAGGACCGGGCCGAATATCTCGTCGGTGTAGATCGACATGTCGGTGGTCACGTTGTCGAACAAGGTGGGGCCGAGGAAGAAGCCGTTCTCGTGACCCTCGACCACGAGATCGCGTCCGTCGGAGACGAGCAAGGCTCCTGCCTGCTCCCCCGCGTCCACGTAGGAGCGGACCTTGTCCAGGTGTTGTCTGGTCACCAGCGGGCCCATCTCCACCCCGGCCTGGTCACCGGGACCGACCTTGAGCTTCTCGATCCGGTTTCGCACCCCGTCGATGAGCGGGTCGGCGGCATCGCCCACGGCCACCACCGCCGAGATCGCCATACACCGCTCCCCCGCCGATCCGTAGCCGGCCGACACCGCGGCGTCGGCGGCCAGGTCCATGTCGGCGTCGGGGAGGACGATCATGTGGTTCTTGGCCCCGCCCAGGGCCTGAACCCTTTTCCCATGACGGGTCCCGGTCTCGTAGATGTACCGGGCGATCGGAGTCGACCCGACAAAAGACACCGCTGCCACCGACGGATGCTCGAGCAATGCGTCGACGGCCTCCTTGTCACCATGCACCACGTTGAACACCCCGTCGGGAAGCCCGGCCTCCGCCAACAGCTCCGCGGCGAGCAGCGACGCCGAGGGGTCCTTCTCCGACGGCTTGAGCACGAAGGTGTTGCCACAGGCTATGGCGAGGGGGTACATCCACATCGGGACCATGGCCGGGAAGTTGAACGGGGTGATGCCGGCCACCACGCCAAGCGGCTGGCGGATGGTGTAGGTGTCGACCCCGGTCGAGACCTGTTCCGAGAAGTCACCTTTGAGCAGGTGGGCAATGTTGCAGGCGAACTCGACCACCTCCAGGCCCCGTTGCACCTCCCCCATCGCATCGTCGATGGTCTTCCCATGCTCGGCAGTGAGGAGCTTGGCGAAGTCCATCTTGCGGGCCACCACCAACTCCCGGAAGGCGAACATGATGTTCTGCCGCTGGGTCAAGGAAGAGAATCGCCACGACTCGAAGGCCCGGCGCGCCCCGACCACCGCGGTATCGACATCGGAGGCCGAGGCGAGAGCGACCTCCCCGGTCTGTTCCCCGGTAGCCGGGTTGAACACCGGACCGGTGCGTTGAGAGGTGCCGGAGGTTCTCCTGCCGTCAATCCAGTGCTGGATCTGGTTCATGGGCCGAATCTACACCGGTGCCGACCCTGAGTCTCCGAGGACCGAGGGCGGCCCTGGCGCCCTCGGTCCACAGGAGTCTTCGTCAGCCCTCGTTCCGTGCGCTCATCAGCGGGTTGGTGCCGTGATAGAGACCGTCGGGATTGTGCATCCACGCCCAGACGTGGAACGTGACCAGATCCGGGTGCCAGAAGGTGAATGCGGCACCGGAGTCCGGGTGCGTGTCGGCGCAGTCCTCCTCGGTCCCCGCCGGCAGGAACAGACCGTCGTCGTAGTGGCAGGCCGCGGGAAATGCCCCATAGCTGCCACCGTCCATCGGCGCCTCCGCCGGCTCCTCGGGGAACACCCACTCCACCGCACCCAGCTCCCAATCGTCGCCATCGCGGCCGTAGACCAGGATCGGTGGTTGCCCGACGTCGAAACCCTCGACGTTCGGATTGAGGAAGTGGTACCCCATGTCCGGGATCATCTGGGTGATGATGAAGAACCCGTCCTCCACGGCGGCATCGAGGTCGTTGGCATATCGGGCGGTGCCGGAACGGATCACCGCCAGATCGGCAGCGATCTCGGCCGTGATCTCCGGATCGCCGGGTTCCATCTCGTGATCGGCTTCGGAGCTCTCCCCAACCGAGGTCGAGACTTCGGCCATTGTGGTGGTCGTCTCAGCAGGAGTCGTGGATGTCTCCCCCGCGATCGTTGTCGCGGCCCCTCCACCCTGGGTTGTCGTCGCCCCCGTCTGGCCGCTGCACGCCGAGGCCAGGAAGGCGACGACCGCAAACGACATGAGCAACCACCTCCCTCTCATGACGCCGCCCCGACATAGAAGTAGGGGTCGAGCACCCGGACCTCGGAGATGACGTCCACGGGCAGGCCGTTGAGACCGGCAACCCGTCGAATCGCCTCGGGTGAGGGGCCGTCGTAGATGCAGAAGGTCTTGGTCTTGTCGGTCGATACGAACGACTGGAGCCAGGTGACCTGCTCGGTCGCGTTGTTGTCCACGACACCGAGACAGACGCTGGCGCCATCGGGGTTGGTCGGGATCTCGAGTCCGTCGGGAAACGTCCTCTCCACCACGTAGCGCGGCATGATTCCTCCTTTGGCCGGAGGGTCCGGCCTCGTTGAGGAAGGTAAGGACGACAAGAACTGCCCACATCGGGGCATGCCCCTATTCGATCCGCGGAGTGCCCCCATCTTGGGGAGACAGCAGCCCACCGACGGCGGCGATCGCCCTGGCCCGGGTCGTGGCGCCGAGCTTTGCCAAGATCGCCGACACGTGATGCTCGACGGTCTTCTTGCTGAGAAAGAGACGATCGGCGATCTCCCCGTTGGAAAGCCCTTCACCCATCAGGGAAAGGACCTCGGCCTGGCGCCCGGTGAGGCGGTACGGATTGGCCATGGTCCCGGGTCGGGGGCCGCGGGGGATGTTGTCCACACCTCGATCGCGGAGCACGGCCCGGGTCATCGACGCCGCAGGTCGTGCCCCGAGGCTGTCGAAGATCTCGATGGCGCGGAGCATCGCGTCGGTGTCGCCATCGGCCAGCGCAAGCGCCTCCTCATAGGGACATCCGATCTGATGCCAACGATCGGCGGCCTCTCTCCAGCCACCTCTCATGTGCAGGTCGAACGGCTCGGCGGCCCGATCCGGGGGGGAGTCGATGACGCCGGCCTTCCACATCCAGAACCCGACCTCCCCTCGAGCCCACTCGCTGTCCGCCCGCATCGCCTCGGCGAACACCCATTCCAGGATCCCGCCGATCTCGTCGCTGCGGCCCTCGAGCCAGGCCAGCTCGGCCAATCCGCAGAGCGGGGGCCACAGGTGCTGCATCTCGCCCCCCTCGCCGAGGGCCACGGCCTCCTCCAGCGCCGCCCTGGCCCCGGGGTCCCCTCGGCGCACCCGAACCCTTCCCAATGCGCCGAGTGCCGTAACCGGGGAAATCGAGCCCCGTCCCGATGGTCCCTCGGCTACCAGGTCTGCATAGACGGCGGCGTCGTCCCAGCGGCCCTGCTCGAAGGCGATTCGGGCCATCCAAGCCCGGGAGTACGCCACTCCGTAGTCCTCGTCAAGCTCGAGCCCGCGTTTGATGTCCATCTCCAGAGCCTCGATGGCCACGTCGTAGCGACGCGCCTCCCCTCCTCCCGAGCCCAACATGCCGAGTGCGATCACCGCCGCCCGGTCATCGCCCGCCCGCGACGACCGCTCATACGCCTCTCGGAGCAACTCGATCCCACGATCCGGGTCGCCGACCACGATTTCGATCGTGCCCTCGGTCAGCAGGGCAAGCCGGCTGACCCGGTCACTCCCCACCTCGCTTGCCTTGGCGGCGCAACGAGCCACGTCCCTTCGCGCCGCATCACGCCTCCGGCTCAGCATGAAGGTGGTCGCCGAGACGTAGAGGGCAAACGCCAGCTCTTCGCCGGCATCCAACGACTCATAGATCTCCAGCGCTTCGTCTATCGACTCTCGTGCCCTCCCTGTCTGCCGGTTCGCCCAATACCGGCTGCCGAGCGATACCAGGGTTCTGGCGATCGCCCAGAGATCACCCGTCCCTCGATGGTGCTCGAGAGCGAGCAGCTGATGTTCGAGTGCCTCGGCCTGACGATCGACGATCGCCAGCTCCAACCCCAGATCGAACCGGATCGCGGCGACCTGGTCCGCGCTGAGACGCGAGGAGTGGGCCAGGGTCGCTTCGTAGAACGAGACCGCCTCACGATGTGCCCCCCGAATCGAGGCCTCCTTGGCCGCGAGCGGCCCGTACTCGGCGACCAGTTCCCCGGCCTCGGCCATGGCCGCGTGGTGGGCGAGCCGGGCCAGATCCGCCGGTGTCTCCTCGGAGAGAAGGTCGATCATCCTCCGATGCAGATCGAGTCGGGATCCGGTCGGGATCGAGCTCTCCACCGCTGTTCTGGCCAGTTCGTGGCGGAAGCGCAGCCGGTCCCCGGTGCCGATCAGGACTCCGGAATTGGTGGCTTCGTCGACATGGGTGGGGCGAGCCCCGGCGAGGGCGGAGGCGTGGAGGATGCTCAAGTCGCGCGGAGCCACCGATACCGCCTCGACCACACGTTGCGTCGGCGGCCGGAGCCTCGATACTCGGGCCAGGACCGCGTCCTGCACCGACCTCGGGAACTCGGTTCCGGCGGCGAGCACTTCGGTCACGTAGAAAGCATTGCCCCCGGTGAGGCGGTGGAGATGATCCGGGTCGACCCAGGTGTCGCCGGCGAGCGTCCTCACCGCCTCGATGCTGAGCGGCTCGACGGAGAGACGCAGGATTGCGTCCCTGGTCGCCAGATCGCCAATGACCATCCGCAACGGATGAGCGGTGTCGAGTTCGTCGTCGCGGTAGGTGCACATCACCAGGGCGTTGGCATCACCGACCCGTCGGCCCAGGAACCGTATGAAGTCGAGGGTTCCCTCGTCGGCCCAATGGACGTCCTCGATGATCAGGGCGGTGGGCCGCATCGTGCCCTTGAGCCGGGTCAGGAACTCGGTGAACAGACGCACCGGGTCGCTTGACTCCTCGAGAAGGTCCCCGAGCTCCGAGCCGGGATCGGAGATGACATCGAGCAACGGGCTCAGCGGCCGGGGAGTGGAAAGCGGGTCACACCCGCCGATCATGATCCGGGCCCTGCCCGCCGCTCGACGGGCGAGCTCGTTCACCAATGACGTCTTGCCGGCCCCGGCCTCCCCGGCGATCATCGTCATCGAACCGGCACCCACCGCCGCCAGGTCGAGCCGGCGCTCCAGCTCGGCGAGGAGCCCGTCTCGCTCCAGCAGTCCGTCCGTCACAGCCTCTTCGCTCGCGCTCAATCGGGAATCCCTCATCTCGGCACCCACGACCGAAATCTAGGCCGGCACATGGTGTCGTCCGGCTGGGGGCCGGCCCCTCGCATGACACCGGAACCGGTTTATCGTCATGTCGATGCGATCTCGGAGCCGGATGGCCAACCATGGTTAGGTGGAGGCGAAACCCCACCGGCCCGGGCCAGGTCATCGACCGACGCGGCGCCGGGCCGAGTATCGGGAAGATCGGAGCCGGGGGTGGTGGCATCGCCATCATCGCCTTCATCCTCATCACCCTGCTCGGCGGAGGCGATCTCGGCGACCTGAGCCAGGTGCTGGCCCCGGCCGGGGAGGTCCAAACTCGGAGCGAGCCGCTCGACCCGGCCACCGACCCCGACGCCGACCTGGTCCAGTTCCTGGAGAACGTGCTCCAGGACAACCAGTCGATGTGGGTCGAGGTGTTCGAGCAGTCGGACATGAGCTATCGGGCAACCAACCTGGTGGTGTTCAACGGGGCCACCCAATCGGGATGCGGCGGCGCCCAGGCCCAATCCGGTCCTCACTACTGCCCGGCAGACGAGCTGGTGTACATGGATCTCGACTTCCTCGCCGAGTTGCAGCGTCGCTTCGGCGCAGCCGGGGATACCGCCCAGGCCTACATCCTGGCCCACGAGGTGGGCCACCACGTCCAGCATCAGCTCGGGCTCACCGAACGGGTGCAAGCCGAGGGGACAAACGAGGCCAGCGTCGCCCTCGAGCTCCAGGCCGACTGCTACGCCGGTGTCTGGCTCTCCACCCTCCGCTCCGAAGGAAGCTCGGCGGCCCTGCTGGAGGCGGGCGACCTGGAGGAGGCGCTGACCGCCGCCGCCGCGGTCGGCGACGATGCCATCCAGCGGCAGACCACGGGGCAGGTCAACCCGGAGTCATGGACCCATGGGAGCTCCGAACAGCGCTACCAGTGGCTCAACACGGGCTTCACCACCGGTGCGCCCGGTGAGTGCAACACATTCGGCTGATCCCGATGCGTCGGACCACCTACCCATAGCCCGGGCCGGGCGATACGGTGATCTGAGCGTGTCCGTTCGATCGGGCTCGCCCGCCCCAACCGCCCGTCGGCAAAGAGAGCCATGCGTCTGACCGCAACCACCATCCCCCTCGTCATGTACGTGGTCGGATTCCAGACACTGGTCTACCTCCTCCTCCCCCTCCGCTTCCGCCCCATCTGGGCGCCCCTGGTCACCAGCACGGTGGGAGCGACCCTGGTGGTCGGAGCCGCCTTGTGGTTCGGTCCCGGCACCGTCGGTCTGGCCGGGCCCGATGGCGGCCTGCTCGCCGCCTGGGGCTCGGGAACCATGGTGGCGATGACCTCGATCGGCATGGTGATGCTCAGCCGCCCCCAGCTTCGGGGCCATCTCGCCGATCCCAGGATGGGAGCGATGTCGGGGAGGACAGCCGCAGCCCACATCCTGCTCCGGATCCCGTTGATCACGGTTGTCATCGAGGAGGCGGTGTTCCGCGGAGTGCTCCATGCCGCCCTGATCGCCCTCTATCCCGAGCCGATCGCCCTGTGGGGGGGAGCCGTCCTGTTCGGGCTGTGGCACATCGGCCCCGGCCTCGACCAGGCGCATGCCGTCGATCGGCACCACTTCGCCCGTTTCCTCCACGTCGGGATCACGGTGGTGGCCACCACCGCCGCCGGCGCCTTCCTGGTCTGGCTCCGGATCGAGACCGGTTCGATATGGGTTCCGGTGGCGGTCCATGCCGGGGTCAACATGACCCTCGCCACCTTCGCCCGTCTCGCCGTCGCCCTGCCCCGACCTGCGCCCCGACTGGCGGCGGAGAAGCTCTCGTAGCGAGGGGCGGGGTCAGATCAGATACTGGTTGGTGCCGCGCCGCAGATACTGACCGTCGCCGGCCGAGCCGTGGTAGGCATCGTCTTCGATGATGGTCCGCCCCCGACTGAGCACGGTCTCCACCTTCCCGGTGATCTCCAGACCCTCGTAGCACGAGTAGTCGACCCACATGTGGTGGGTGTCGGCCGAGAGGACATGGCTCTTCCCCGGGTCGAAGACGACGATGTCGGCGTCGGACCCGACCGCGATCGTGCCCTTCTGCGGGTAGAGCCCGAACATCCGGGCCGGTGTGGTCGCAGTGACCTCGACGAAGCGGCTGAGACCGAGCCGCCCCTCGTGGACGCCTCCGTGGTAGATCAGCTCCATCCGGTGCTCGACCCCGGGAAGCCCGTTGGGAATCTGGGCGAACGAGTCCCGACCCAGCTGTTTCTGGGTGCCGAACTGGGGATGATCTCCCCAGCAGAAGGGGCAATGGTCGGTGGACACCACCTGGAGGTCGTTGGTGGCCAGTCCCTTCCAAAGGGCCTCCTGATGCTCCTCGGCGCGGTCACGCAGCGGTGGGGAGCAGACGTACTTGGCGCCTTCGAAGCCGTTGCCCAGGTCGTCGAGGGAGAGAAACAGGTACTGGGGGCAGGTCTCGCCGAATGCGTTCTGGCCGTCG
>DASUSU010000082.1:0-3803 GCA_036374915.1 Acidimicrobiia bacterium
GCCGCCCTGGGCGCCATCCCCACCTGGCAGTACGTCCTCGCCATCCTTCTCACCCTGGGGGCGATCGTCGGGCTGGTGTTCGTGGCGGGGCGGATCTACGCCGGCGGTCTGCTCCGTTTCGGGACAAGGGTCAAGCTGAGAGACGCCTGGCGCTCGGCGGATACCTGAGCCCCGGAACGGTCTCGAGGTCACCGCGGCCTCCCTCCCGCCCAAATAGGCTTCGGGTGTGGGCTACCAACACGTAGAGATAGAACGGGACGGCCACCTCGCCACGCTCTGGCTGAACCGCCCCGAGAAGCGAAACGCGCTTTGCTCGGACATGTGGGAGGACATCCCGGCGGCGATGGCCGAACTCGACGCCGACGCCTCGGTGAGGGTGGTGATCCTGGCGGGTAGAGGCCTGGCGTTCACGGTCGGGATCGACATCGAGCTACTCGCGTCGATGCAGCCCGCAGGCGAGTCGGCGGCGGCGTCCAACATGGGGCTGTACCGGCTGATCAGACGAATGCAGGACACCGCTACCTGTTTCTCCAGGTCCCCCAAGCCGGTGGTCGCCGCGGTCCACGGCTACTGCCTCGGCGCCGGGATGGATCTGATCACGGCCTGTGACATCCGGCTGGCCTCCGAGGATGCGATCTTCTCGATAAGGGAGACCAGGATGGGCCTGGTCGCGGACATAGGCACCCTGCAACGTCTGCCTGGCATCGTCGGGGCGGGGCACACCGCCGAGCTGTCGATGACCGGGCGAGACATCGATGCGATGCGGGCCATGGCGATCGGGCTGGTGAACGCGGTTCATCCCGACGAGGAGGCGACCATCCGGGCCGCCCGGGAGGTCGCGACCGAGATCGCCGAGAACTCCCCGCTGGTGGTTCAGGGGATCAAGACCGTGCTCGCCGCCAACGATGGCCGGACCGTGGAGCAGGCGCTCGACTTCGTGGCGCAGTGGAATGCGTCTTATCTGATGTCCAACGACCTGATCGAGGCGGTGGCGGCTTTCATGGAGAAGCGCAAGCCCGACTTCACCGGGAGCTGACATCCCGAATCCCGCCGGACCGCTGACAAGACCCGAACCGAATGGAGTTGCATGAGATCGAAACATGCCTTGTGGATCGCCACGTCGACCCTGATGCTGGCTGCCTGTGGGGGCGACGCAGGCTCCACCACCACCTCGTCGCTGGTTTCCACCACCACCCGGCCCACCACCACCCTGGTCACCACCACCGTCTCACCGGCGTCTTCGACCACCGAGGGGGGAACGACGACCACGACCACCTCGGGGGACCTCCCCGGCGAGAGGATCGACTTCGGCCCGGCGGCTGGAGACACGGTGGCCGTGATCGGGGTCGCCCACGACGACGTGCTCAACCTGAGAGCCGCACCGGGTGCCGATCAGCGGATCGTGGAGCGGATCCCGCCGCGGTACGACTCGCTGACCGCGCTCGGGCACACCAGGGATCTCTCCACGTCCTTCTGGATCGAGGTGGAATACCAGGGCAGCACAGGATGGGTGAATTACAGATTCATCGCCTTCCTGGGCGAGACCACCGACGCCACCGCCTCGGTGATCGAGGAGCTCGGGCAGACCCCGTCGGCAGAGACGATGCTCGAGCTGGGCCTGATCGTCGCCGAGAGCATGGCCTCGGAGGAGCCGGAGTCCGACATCGTGGTCACCTCGGCTCCCGAGGAAGGAGACCTCGGCGAGGTGACCTACGACGTGGTGGGCCTCGGGGACGACGCGGTCAGAGGGGTGCGCCTCCACGTCTTCGGTCAGCCTGACGGTGGGGCGTTCACCCTCCACACCGTCGAGATGACCACACTCTGCGGACGCGGCGAAGATGGAGGCGCGTGCGTCTGAAAGGTCCCGGGCGATCGGGGTCATAGGTCCCACGGAGTAGGGGGCCTATGACCCTCGTGCATTTCTTCACAAACCCCGATGCTCCCCTTCATAAGGCAGTTGGCCCGTAGGAAGAAGGAGGCATCAAATGACTGCTATCGACCGTGACAGGTTGGTCAGAGAAGAGACCAGCCCGGTCCGCAAGTCCGCACTTCTGCTCACCGCCGGAATCATGGCGCTCGTCGTCGGGTTCGGGTCGTTTGCGGGAGGCATCTTCGGAGCGTGGTACACCTGGGACCAGGCCGTGGCCCAGGACGTGACCACCCCCGACGACGCCGCCATCCCGGAGACACCGGTGAGAGGTCCTTTCTCGATGTGGGCACAAGCCGACATCATCACGCACCACCAGCTCGACAACACCGGGGGTCTGTATTACGCACAGATGCCTCGTGAGATCCCACAGCTGGACGAGAACGGCGCCGCCGTCCTCGACGAGAACGGGGAAGCGGTGATGGTTCCCAATGAGGCACGAGCCTCGTGGATGAACGCAACCACCCTGACCACGGCTCTCGGCCTCGGGATCGTCGCCTACGCACTGTCTGCCTTTGCGGTGGTGATCGGGCTGACGCTGATTGTGACCGGCTATGTGTTCCTGCAGATTCGCAAGAGGGCAGTCCTTCTCTGATCGACTCAGTCTGCGGATCGAATCGGGCCCCCGAAAGGGGGCCCGATTCATGTTCGGGTCGTTTCAGCCGCGGAGCCACAGGGCGAGCGATTTGGGCTGCATGGTCTCGGTGGCAACTCCATTCAGATCGCGTGCCATGTCGGCCACGAGTCGAATCGCCTCACTCGAGGAACCTCTCCGCTCCCGATGCGTTGTGGCGAGTGCGCCGCCGAACCCGGATTCCCAGACTCAGCATCGCCAGGGGCAGCAAGATGTTGGCGAGCACTGTCGCCGCTATGAGCGGATCGACTCCCTGCTCGAACAACTCCCAGGTGATCGGCTCGGCCAGCATTCCGCCGAGGAAGCCGGCTCCGAGGATCGAGATCCAGGTTGCCGCGCGTTGCTCGGCTCCTTCACCCTGCCTCAGACGCAGATTCGCCGCGACCAGGGCCACCAACAGCACGAGTGGGCCCGACAGTGCGGTCCCGAGCCCGAATACGAATCCCGACAGGGGCGTCATGTCGATCGACCACCCAAAGGGCCGCCCGACCAGGCCCTCCCGCACCGCGAGCCAGGTCCCCAAGATCGCAACGGCCAGGTAGGCGCTCGACACCCAGGCAATCGCCAAGCGGTGGTCGATCGTCGCGTGGTCGCCCACCTGCCGTGCCTTGTGCTTGGTTGGACTCTGCATCGTGGCCGACATCGCCTGCCCGGGGCCGGGCGACGCTAGCGGTCCCGGCGGAGCAGCGTCCGAACTGCCGAGTTCTTCCAGAGATTCGACATCTGGTTCCACTGCCGCTTCTTGTCGACCAGCACGACCGTGGCGTCGATGGCCGGTTCGGTGACTCCGAAGTGTCCCGCGACCTGGGTCAGGGTATGGGTCCAGATCTTGTCCTCGAGTCTCGACGTGTAGATCTTGAAGCTCGCCTCGTAGAGGGGATCGTTGGCCCGGACCAGGAGATGGATCCTGGCCACGGTCGCCCCGTCGTCGTCCTCGTGGGCGCTGAAGGTGATGATCGCCGCCCAGGGATGCCCCTCGGGGGTCATGTAGGACCAGGAGCGCTCGTCGGCATAGATCACACGAACACCGGTGGTGATCTTGGTCGGGCCCTTCCCCCCTCCGATCACCGCGACCTCCCCGGGTGCGATCCCCCCGGCCGGGGCGTAGAACCGGTTCGACGGGTACCAGAACTCGCCGAAGTTCTCCTTCCATGCCGCGATGACAGCTTCGGGGGTGGGGCCCGGTATCCGGACCTCGTAGGTCTTCTGCCAAAGCCGTCCGAATCCCTGGAGCGGCCCCGT
>DASUSU010000083.1:0-4810 GCA_036374915.1 Acidimicrobiia bacterium
CAATTGGTGGTCTCGCCCAGTGACGACGCATCCTGGCCGGTGTCGGCGAGGAGTTCTTCGATGTCGGGGGTCACCACCGGTGGGCGGTTCACGGTGAAATGGACATAGGTCTCGGCGCCCAGCATCTCGGTCACCTCGACCTGAGCAGTGATGGTCCGGTCGGGGTCCGGGCCCTTGACCGACGCCGCCTCCAGCGAATTGGGACGGATGCCGACAACAAGCTCCTCGTTCATCCTGTTCTCGAGCCCTGGATGGGAGGCGAGAGCGCGGGCATCGACCCTGAGATCGCCGACCGGGGCCTTCAGCCACACTTCGTCGCCCCGGTTCTCGAGCCGACCGTAGGCCAGGTTCATCGCCGGGCTGCCGATGAAGCCGGCCACGAAGAGATTGTCCGGGTTGTCGAACAACTCTGTGGGCGCCCCCACCTGCTGCAGGTTCCAGGGTCGCCCCGCCGAAACCGGTCGCAACACCGCGACCCGGTCACCGAGGGTCATCGCCTCCACCTGGTCGTGGGTCACGTACACCGTCGTGGTCTCGAGCCGTCCGTGGAGACGCTCCAGCTCGGCCCGCATCTGCACCCTCAGCTTGGCGTCGAGATTGGAGAGAGGCTCGTCCATGAGGAAAGCGGCGGGCTCGCGCACGATGGCACGTCCCATGGCGACACGCTGTCGCTGACCACCGGACAACGCCTTTGGCTTGCGCTGCAGATACTCCCGGATCTCCAGAGTGTCGGCCGCCTCGTTCACCCGACGCTGGATCTCCTCCTTGGAGAACTTCCGCAGTTTGAGACCGAACGCCATGTTGTCGAAGACCGACATGTGGGGATAGAGGGCGTAGTTCTGGAACACCATGGCGATGTCGCGGTCTTTGGGGGCGACATCGTTGACCACCCGGTCACCGATCCTCATGGTGCCCTCGGTGATGTCTTCCAGCCCGGCGATCATCCGGAGCACGGTCGACTTGCCGCATCCCGATGGCCCGACCAGCACGAGGAACTCGCCGTCATGGATCTCGAGGTCGAGGTTCCCGACCGCCCGGGTCCCATCTTCGTAGATCTTGCCGAGACCTTCCATGGTGATGGCAGCCATCTCACCTTCTCCCTTGTGTCGCGTCGACGAGGCCCAGAACCTAGCGGAAAAACGCGTGGCCCGTGTCGGATGTCTCCGCCCTCCCGCCACTTTGAACACGCGCGTGTCGGCTCCATTCCGATATGGTTCACCGTTCGGGCGTCGTGGTTCACCGCGCCGCCCTGTCCAACGGAGGAGACGATATGAAACGACTCAGCAGGCTATTTGCCTTGCTTGCAGTGCTTGCACTGGTGATCGCCGCATGTGGCGACGGAGAAGGTGACGGCGCGACCACGACTGCCGAAGGCGGCGGGGAAGGCGACGCTAGCGCCGCCGCATTCGAGATATGGGGGGCGCCGACCGGCGTCGAAGGCGATGCCCTGGCCGGATTCATCGACGTCTACAACGAAGAAGTCGGATCCAGCATCACCTACACCCCTGTGGCCGAGTTCGAGGAGCAGCTCAGGATCCAGGTCGAGGGTGGAGACCCACCTCCGGTCGCGTTCACACCGCAACCGTCATCGATCTGTGCCTTCGCCGACGACGGCAATCTTGTGTCCCTCGAGGACATGGGATTCGACATCGCCGCGATGGAAGCGAACCACTCGAAGTACTGGATGGACCTCGGGGTCTGCGACGACGGGAATCACTATGGGATTCCCTGGTTCCCCAACTTCAAGTCGGTGGTGTTCTATCACCAGCCTACATTCGAGGAGAACGGTTACGAGATCCCCGAGACATACGAGGACATGGTGGCCCTCTCCGAGCAGATCGTGGCCGACGGGATGACCCCGTGGTGCTTCGGTTTCGAGAGCGGGACCGCTTCCGGATGGCCGGGCACCGACTGGATCGAGGACATCTACGTCCGTCAGCAGGGCTCTGAGAAGTACGCCCAGTGGTACAACCACGAGATACCGTTCAACGACCCGTCGGTCGTCCAGGCCTTCGACACACTCGGAGAGATCCTGTTCGGCGAGGGCTTCGTTCTCGGTGGCGCCGAAGGAGTGGCCAGCACCTTCTTCGAGGACTCACCAGGACCGTTGTTCGACGATCCGCCCGGATGTCTGATGCTGAAGCAGGGCTCGTTCGCAGCCAACTTCTTCAACCAGGCGGCCGGCTACGAAGACGGTGAGGAATCGGAGATCAGTGTCTTCGCCTTCCCCACCATCGACGGGAACACCGGAGCGATGGGTGGTGGCGACACCATCATCGTGTTCGACGGTGCACCGGAGAACGTGGCCGCGATCCAGGACTGGATCACGCCGGAGTGGCAGTGCACACTCGCTTCCGCGTCCGGTGGCGGCATCGCCGAGCACGGTGGTCATGGAGTGGCCGGAGTCGAGCGGCTTCCCGGTCACAAGGACGTGGACCCTGCCTGCTATGAGACAGAGTCCTCTCAGACCTTCGCCGAAGCGATCACCACCGCGTTGGGCGAGAACACATTCGTGTTCGACGCCTCCGACCTGATGCCCGCAGAGGTGGGACAACGCACCTTCTGGGACGGTGTCATCGAGTGGACCCGGGGCGCCCCGACCCAAGAGGTCGTGGACACCATCGAGGCCAGCTGGCCCTCGTAGACCCGAGTCGATCAGTGAGAGGGGGTGGCCCGAACGGGCCACCCCCTCTCTCGTGGCGAGGCCGACACGGTCCGGGCCGGTGCGGTAGGGTCAGGCGCGCCTGAGCCAGGAAGGAGAGTTGGTGACAACACCTCCCATCACCAAGACCGAAGAGCCACAACCCAAGCCCATCCCTCAGGAGCCAGGTGCAAGGGACAACTCCCCACAGGTGTGGTTGTTTCGCGTCCTGAGCGCCCTGGTGGTGCCCGCCGTGCTCGTGCTCTTCTTCTTCACGCTCGACTTCCTCCAGCAGCGTGACCTGAACAAGCTGCTTCAGGTGTCGGTCGCCCTGGTGGTGGGCGTTGCCGGGGTGTGGGCCCTCTACTGGGGCATGGATCGGCTGGTCAGCATCCTGCCCGAACGCGTCGCCACCGGCGTTCGCCCCTTCACCTTCGCCGGCCCGGCGATGGTCCTCCTCGGCTTCTACCTCGTCTACCCCGCGATCAACACCTTCATCCTCAGCTTCCAGGACCGTGAGGGCGAGGTTTTCGTTGGCCTCGACAACTACATGCGGATCTTCACGGAGCGCACGTACCTGGTGGCGATACGAAACAGTGTCGCCTGGGTGGTGATCGTCCCCCTGGTGGCCCTGCTGATCGGGCTCGCCTTCGCCACTCTCGCCGACAAGCTCCCCCGCCGGTCGGAGGCCGCCGCCAAGTCGTTGATCTTCTTGCCCATGGCCATCTCCTTCGTCGGGGCCTCGGTGGTGTGGACCTTCATCTACCGCTTCCGGCCCGAAGGCTTCGGAGAGCAGATCGGGATCATGAATGCCATCGTGGAGGCATTCGGGGGCTCTCCCCTGGACTGGCTGGCGGTGCCGGTGTGGAACAACCTCTTCCTCATGATCATCCTCATCTGGCTCCAGACCGGCTTCGCCATGGTCATCCTCTCTTCGGCGATCAAGTCGGTGCCCGATGACCAATTGGAGGCGTCCCGGATCGACGGGGCCAACGAGTGGCAGGTGTTCATGAAGATCGTGATCCCCTCGATCGCCTCCACCATCGTCGTGGTCTGGACCACCGTGCTCATCACCACCTGGAAGGTCTTCGACATCGTCTGGGTGATGACGGGAGGAAGGGAGGACACCTCGGTGGTCGCCCAGCAAATGGTGACCGAGTTCTTCACATTCAGCAACGACGGTATGGGTGCCGCTCTCGCGGTCCTGCTGTTCGTGGCCGTCGTCCCGATCCTCATCGTCAATGTGAAACGGTTCCGCGAGCAGGAGGCCACGAGATGACCGCCCCCACCGAGACCGTCAGCGCTCCGTCGCCGCGCTCGTCGGAGGTTGAGGCTCCCGAGGCGAAGGTCAGAGTCTCCCGCGTGCCGATCTATCTCGGGATAGCCCTGATCACTCTCCTCTGGACCATCCCCTCGCTGGGCCTGATGATCAACTCGTTCCGCGAGGCGAGGTCGATCCGGGCCACCGGATGGTGGACCGTGTTCGGGAATCTCTTCGACTCCGCGGCCTGGACGGTGCAGAATTACACCCAGGTCCTCGAGGGCGGGTTCGGCAACGCTTTCATCAACAGCCTGGCCGTCACGGTGCCCTCCGTGGTCATCCCGATCACCGTCGCCGCGTTTGCCGCCTACGCCTTCGCTTGGATGGAGTTCCCCGGGCGTCAGGTGATCTTCGTCACGGTGGTCGGGCTCCTGGTGGTCCCGCTGCAAATGGCCCTGATCCCGATCCTGCGTGTCTACACCAACTTCGATCTGAACGGCACCTACCCCGCCATCTGGCTGGCCCATGCCGGCTTTGGCCTGCCTCTGGCCGTGTACCTGCTCCGCAACTACATGGGCTCGCTCCCCTCCTCTCTCATCGAGTCGGCCAAGATCGACGGGGCAGACCACTTCAAGATCTTCACCCGGCTCATCATCCCGCTCTCGGTACCGGTGCTGGCATCGTTCGCGATCTTCCAGTTCCTCTGGGTGTGGAACGACCTGCTGGTGGCTTTGGTGTTCCTCGGCTACAACGAGCAGGTCCGGGTGCTCACCGTGGAGCTCTCCGACCTCGCCGGCCGAGGTGAGGGCACGCTCAGCCTGCTCCCGGCCGCGGCGATGGTGACGATGATCCTGCCGCTGGTCGTCTTCTTCTCCCTACAGCGCTTCTTCGTGCGAGGCCTCACCGCC
>DASUSU010000084.1:0-5894 GCA_036374915.1 Acidimicrobiia bacterium
AGTTGCCGACGCAGCCAACCCGGGATCATCCGGGAGCGACGCCCCACCCCGAGCACTCTCGTGTGGTCGGACACGCTGCACTCGACGATTCCGTCACATGACAGACGTCTCGCCGTCTCGTAGGCGATGGGCGGTCCCGCCATCAGCTCGGCGACGGCAGAGGTGCTTGCGTCCTCGGTCAATGCCTCGAGGTCGGCGAACACCGTCACCTGAGCAGGCACCCCATGGTTCTCGTCCACTGGTGGCGGACAGCTCGATCAGACCATCGGCGAGCCGGGAGGGATACGGGTCGAACACTTCCGTCTCCGGGTTGACCGGCCATCCGATCGGCCCGTTCCCGGACTGCGGTCTCGAACAGCCTGCCTTCTGCGCCCGGCAGACTCCCGTCGAACCGCAGCTCGGACTGGTCCAGATTCCATTGCAGACCCAGATGCCTTCGCTCCCAGGCCGTGCGCTCAACCTCGACGGTGGGCGGGGCGGCCCGCCGGGCGGCCCGATCGAGTTCCGCCGTCGACAGACCCAGACACTTTTCGATGAGACATTCCTCGGTGGCTGGGGTCGCCATCCTGGAGATGGCGACCACCTGGTCGAGGGAGAGGTTGCCGGCTGCGAGCTGTTCCCGGAGCTTGGGCAGGTCCCGGAGCCGCCGAGCCACCCGGACCAATTGGGACGCGGTGGCGTGACGGGCCGACATCCGGACTGCGGCCCAATGGGTCAGGTCGCGTGAACCATCAGCGGTGAAGCTCTGCCGCCGGTCGGCCTCCATGAGAGCCTCGCCGACGACGGCCTACGCAGCCCAGGCCAGGCCCGAGAAGTGGGCGATCAGCCCGTCCAGGTCGTCTGCCGAATACCTCTCCATCCCCATGCCGCCAACGTACAAACCCCGAGTGACAGATTCGGGTCGGCGAAGGGCGGTCGGAAAGAAATCTCAGAGAGTCTCTGGAGGAGCAGGGGAAGTGAGATGCTCGCTCACGACGTCACCCCGGGGAGGTCGCGCATCGACGGGTGCTTCTTCGCCTCGACCGCCCGGATCTTGATCCGGGCGTCGACCACGACCACGCCACCGCCCGGCTCCAGCACCTTGACCGGGTTGAGGTCCATCTCCATCAGCTCGGGGACGGCCTCGATGAGAGTGGACACTCTGAGCAGGGCGTCCTCGAGGGCGGAGACATCGCCCTTGGGCTGATTTCGGTACCCGTCGAGGAGCTTGGAGCCTTTGATCTCCCTGATCATCTCGGAGGCGTCGACATCGGTGAGAGGATGGATACGGAAGGCCACGTCCTCGAGCAGCTCGACGTAGATGCCGCCCAGCCCGAACACGACCAGGGGGCCGAAGTTGGGGTCCTGGGTCATCCCGATCAGCACCTCGTGACCGCCTGCGACGAACTCCTGGACCAACACTCCCTCGGCATCGTCGACGGCGCGGGTCACCTGCTTGTAGGCCTCCTTGATCCGGCTCTCGCCTTCGATGTCGAGGGCCACCCCACCCACGTCGGACTTGTGCAGCGCCGCTTCCGAGATCACCTTGAGCACCACGGGATTCCCCATCTCGTGGGCAACCCGGACCGCCTCCCGGGCCGAGGTCACCACCGACGAGCGGGGAACACGGAGCCCGACCGTCTCCAGGATTGCGCCGACCAGATCAGGGTCGAGCCATCCCCCCTCGGCCGGCAAGTCCTGCAGCGCTCCCTCCACCAGCGACCGAAGCTGCGCGGCAACCTCGGGGTCGACCGGGACCTCATGGCCCGGGTCGCGTTGTCGCCATTGCCCGTGTCGCACCGCCCTGGTCAGGGCGAGAGCAGCCGACTCGGGGAACATGTAGGTGGGGATGGCCCGGGCCCCGTCGCCGCCGGCGAGATAGTGGGCGGCGTCCTCCCCGGTCTGCATGAACACCGAGAGCAGGGTCACCTCGCCCTCGTAGGCGCGTTGTGCCCGGTGCAGGGCCTCGGCCACTCGCTGCGCCCCTCCCGGGAACACCGGGATGTAGATCACCATGACCGCGTCCACCTCTCCCGACTCGAGGAGGAGCGAGGTGACGTGCTCGAACTCGTTCGGCCCGCCGGAGGCGATCAGGTCGACCGGGTTCCGGGTCGACGCCTCGGCGGGGAGGGCGGTGGCCATCTGCTCCCTCAGGCCGGCTGACAGCTCGGGCAGAACCAGACCGTTGCCTTCGAGCGCATCGGCGGCGAGGATGCCGGGCCCGCCGGCGTTGGTGATCACCCCGACCCGCTCTCCGGCCGGGATCGGCTGATTGGCGAGGAGACTGGCGGCGTCGAACAGCTGGTCGATGGTGTCCACCCTGATCACGCCCGACTGGCGGAACAGGGCCTGGACCGCCACGTCCGACGAGGCCAGGGCGCCGGTGTGCGAGGAGGCGGCCCGGCTGCCCGACTCGGAGCGTCCCGACTTGACCGCGATGATCGGCTTGCGCCGGCCGATGCGCCGGGCGATCCGGGAGAACTTCATCGGGTTTCCGAAGGACTCGAGGTACAGGGTGATGACGTCGGTCGCCGGATCGTCCTCCCAGGCCAGGATCAGGTCGTTGCCGCTGACGTCGGCCTTGTTGCCCACCGAGACGAACTGGGAGATGCCGATGTTGTTCCGGTTCGCATAGTCGAGGATCGCTATTCCGAGGGCGCCGGACTGGCTGGACATGGCCACGTTGCCCGCCGGCGGGTAGACCGGAGCGAAGGTGCCGTTGAGCTGGACGGAGGGGGCGGTGTTCAGCAGCCCCATGCAGTTGGGCCCGACCATGCGCATCCCGGAGTCGCGCACGATGTCGAGAAGCTCGGCCTCGAGCTTGGCGCCCTCCTCCCCGGTCTCGGAGAAGCCGGCCGAGATCACCACGATGCCACGCACCCCGGCGGCGGCGCACTGCCTGGCGACATCGACCACGAAGTTCCGGGGCACCACTATGTAGGCCAGGTCGACGTCGTCGGGCACGTCACCGATGGTCGGGTACGCCCGCACCGATCCGATCACCTTCGCCTTGGGGTTGACCGGGTAGAGCGGGCCGGTGAAACCCTCGAAGATGATGTTGTGGAAGAGCCGGCCTCCGATCGAGGTGGGATCGGTCGAGGCCCCGATCACCGCAACCGAGCGGGGGAAGAAGAGAGGTAGGAGCGAGGCGGCGACTGCCCGCTTCTCCCGCTCCCATTCCGCCTGGAGCAGTCCCTCGCTCAACGCCACCGGGAAGTCGACGGTGAACACGCCCTCCTCGATGGTGCGGGTGAGGTCGTACCCCGAGTTGCGGAACAGCCGCATCATCTGACGGTTCTCGGGAAGGACGAAGGCCTCGAACCTCTCCACGCCATGGGCCCTGGCGTGGGTGGTGAGAAGCTGAAGCAGTTGGGTCCCGATGCCACGCCCCTGGTGCTCGTCGGCGACTGCGAAGGCCACCTCGGCGGTGCCGGTGCGATCTCGTTCCCGGTCGTAGCTGGCCAGCCCGATCATCTTCCCGTCGAGGATCGCGATCAGGGCCATCCGGTCGGCGTAGTCGACGTGGGTGAAGAACTCGACCTCTTTCGGCTCGAGGGTCTCCTTGATCCTGAAGAAGCGGAAGTAGCGCGAGTCGGGCCCGAGGCGCTCGAAGAAGTCGATCAGCAGAGGGCCGTCGTCGTGTCTTATCGGGCGGATGCGCGCCCCGCCGCCGTCGCGAAGAGCGACCTCCAATTCGAACTCGGCTGGGTAGTCGGCCACGGCCCCACGCTAACGCATCGGGGTGTTCGGGTTCTGGTGGCGCGAATCGAACATGTGTTCTAGGCTGGGGCCAGCCTAAAGGAGGGCAACTCGTGGGACAGATGATCGATCTCGCCGACGGAGACCGCGCCTATGTGGCGAGGCCGGACACGGATTCGCAGGGAGGAGTGCTCCTCCTTCACGCCTGGTGGGGTCTGAATCAGCCCATCCAGGACCTGGCCGATCGTCTCGCCGATGACGGCTTCACCGTTGTCGCCCCCGACCTGTTCGACGGGGTCGTACTGGACACCATCGAAGACGCCGACGCCCACGGCGAGAACGAGGAGGCGATGGAGGAGAGCTACTTCAGCAAGGCGAACCATGGGCTGGATGCCCTTCTCGCCGAGCTGGAGGCACCCACGGTCGGGGTAGTCGCGTTCAGCTTCGGTGCCTGGTACGCGCGACGAGTGGCCAAGGTGCGCGACGAGGTGGGGGCCGTGGTCATCTTCTACGGGGGCGACGGCTTCGCGGTGCCGGAGCGGGCAGGAGGCGGGAGTCCCACATACCTGGCCCACTTCGCCGCAGATGATCCGTACGAGGAGGAGGACCTGGCCGGAATCGAGCCCTTCCACTCCCGGTTGCAGGAGCTGGACCCGCTGAACGGGGCGTTCCTCTATCCCGGCGCCAAGCACTGGTTCTTCGAGGCGGACCGTCCCGAGTTCGACCCCGAAGCGAGTCGTCTCGCCTACTCCCGGACGCTCCAGTTCCTCCGGGAGTGCCTGCCCCGGGGCTAGCCCACGCCGCCCGCGCCGGCTCGATTCGACGATCCCGGGCAAGACCCTCTGCAGGATTACACTCTCCTCGACGGGGGTTGATCTATGCGGGAAAGGTGAGACACGAGGACGCAGATCTTCCCACGCGCATCGTGGGGCCCGGGCCCGGTTCCTCTCCCCTCCCCCACCCACCGGCCCGGGTCCCACGACCTTTTTCCAGCGAGCTGAGGGCGGGCCCCGACGTCGAGATCGGGCCTCGAGAGCCTGCTGCGACGGGTTCGGTGCCCGGGGTGGGATTCGAACCCACACGAGCCGGTTCGGCTCAAGGGGGTTTAAGCCCCTCGCGTCTGCATTCCGCCACCCGGGCCCGGGTAGGAGCTCAGGGTAAAGCCAGCAGCTCCAAAGCGACGCCATCGAGAGTGTCGTGCTCCGACACCAGCACCTCGTCCACCCCCAGGGCCTCCATCACGCCCTCGGCGATCAGCGCCCCGGCCAGGATGACCGGGGCCCGCTTCGGGTCCAACGAGGGGATCGCCGCCGTCTCCGCCACCGTCTTCCCGGCGAGTGAGTCGATCAGGGCAGCCAGGTCGCCCCTAGTCATCCGGTGCCCGTGCACCCGGTCCCCCGAATACCGGGGAAGGTCCTGGGCGATGGCATCGAGACTGGTCCACGTCCCGGCCACCCCGATCAGGGTCCGAGTCTCGAGACGCATCTCCCGGAACAGGTCGGCAACCAGTGACCTCGCCTTCTCCATCTCGGCCGACGACGGGGGCCGGCTCGGGATCGCCCTCTCGGTGAGACGCACCGAGCCGATGTCGACGGACTCGGCTCCGTCCCGGGTGACGAACTCGGTGCTGCCGCCGCCGATGTCCGAGACCACGACGGGCTGGGGCAGATCGACGCCGGCCGTGGCCCCGGCGTAGGCGAGGCGTGCCTCCACCTCTCCGGAGACGAGGGTAGGCCGGACCGATAGGGCGGTTTGGGCCAGGTCGAAGAACAGCTCACGGTTGGAAGCATCACGCGCCGCCGAGGTGGCGATCGCCCTCCGCCGCTCCACACCCTCCGATTCCATGATCTCACCGAACCGGGCCAGCGCGACCAGGGACTCTTCGATCCCCTCCGGGGACAGGGCTCCGGTGGCGTCGACACCGCGTCCCAGCCCGGTGACCACCGCCCATCGCCCGATCTCGGTGGCGGAGTCGGTGATGAGCAGCCGCATCGAGTTGGTGCCGATGTCGACCGCGCCGACCTTCACGGGAAGGGGACCCAGGCCGGGTTCCTCACACCGTCGACGACGCACCTCGTGGTGCAGTCGAGTGGCTCGATCCAGCCCTGGACCTGCTCGCCCACCGGGTTGTCCCCCCCGCCCCTGGTATGGGCATAGTGGGCGTGGAGGCACTTGATCCCGACCGTGGTGCCGCCCACCCCACCGGATGGGGCCGG
>DASUSU010000085.1:0-5613 GCA_036374915.1 Acidimicrobiia bacterium
TCTGTACGTGGTCACCGGGGTCTTCCCGTTTGCCGCGTCCGGCCTGGTCGCCCCGCTCTGGGGGATCGCCGTCCTCTATGGAGGCTGGCTGATCGGTCTGTGGGTGACTGTTCGGCTCTACCAGCGCAGATCGGCCTGGGCCCTGGCCCTGCCGGTCGCGGCGCTCGCCTTCTGGTGGCTGGTGGTCACACTCGGCGAGTCGATCTTCGGCTGGACGGCCTAGCCGAGCCTCGGAGGGCGTGGCCGGGGGTGGGGGTAACCTTCGAGCACTGGGGCCCGTAGCTCAATCCGGTCAGAGCAGCGGACTCATAATCCGTTGGTTGCAGGTTCAAGTCCTGCCGGGCCCACAAGTCACCCACCTGAGGAGACGACCAGGAATGGCGCTCTGACATGGGAGTCTGCACCGATCGGTGATCTCACGTGCTCACGTCGTCTCTACCAGTCAGTCGACGCGATGGCCTCTCTGATCACTTGCGCGTCGCTGTCGAGAAGCGACCTCTCCCGTTCCGTCGTCTCCGGAATGAAGGTCCAGCCGTCTCCTGCGTAGCGAGGGATGACGTGAAGGTGGAAGTGGAACACCGACTGAAAGGCGACTTCGCCGTCACAGAGCAAGACGTTGATTCCCTCGCAGCGCATGCGGGAGCGTCGCAAGGCTCGCGACATTCTGTGACCGACCGACCAAACGTGGGCGCTGGTGGCGCCATCGAGGTCTTCGAGCCCCGCCGCGTGCTCGCGAGGCACGACGAGAAGATGGCCGGGTGTGACGGGGTTCAGGTCCATGAAGACCACAACGGTCTCGTCCTCGAACACGACACTGGCCTCGGCCTTTCGCGCCACGATGGCGCAGAAGACGCACCCTTGCGCCGCCGATGTCTTGTTCTGCGTCATAGCGCACAATGCCAGTGCGTCCCAGACAGGTGCAAGTCAGTTGATGCCGGCTGGCCTCTGCCGCCCGCTCGTGTTTGACGGTCCGGGGTGAGCCGCCCGTCATTCCCGTGCTTCTCCCGCGTATTCGGCGGCGGTTGTTAACTTTCAAAAGGAGGACCGACGAGAGGAGAATCCAATGCGTCGCGTCACCATCTTTCTGACGACCCTGGCCCTGCTTCTTGGAGCCGCCGCTCCGGCTCTTGCCCAGCAGGGCTCAATCGGAGTGGTCGACACGTCGACCGGCGAGTGGTATCTCCGCGATCTGGCGGGGAACACGACGAAGTTCTTCTACGGCAATCCCGGCGACCTTCCAATGGTGGGGGACTGGGACTGCGATGGCGACGAGACGCCAGGTCTGTATCGCCAATCCGACGGGTTCGTGTATCTGCGAAACTCGAACAGTCAGGGTGCCGCCGACATCAGGTTCTTCTTTGGCAACCCGGGTGACATCCCTCTGGCCGGTGACTTCGACGGCGACGGCTGCGACACGGTGAGCATCTACCGCCCATCCGACGCCAGCATTCACATCATCAACGAGCTCGGCGCCAATGGGGGAGGCCTGGGAGCGGCCGATTTCTCCTATGTCTTCGGCGACCCAGGTGACAATCCCTACGTCGGCGACTTCGACGATGACACCATCGACGAAGTGGGACTTCATCGCGAGTCGACCGGGCTCGTCTACTTCCGGTTCTCTCACACTCAAGGACCCGCCGACCACTCTTTCATCTTCGGCGACCCAGGAGACAAAATCGTGGCCGCCGAATGGGCAGGCCGAGGGTCGTCCGGGCCGGAGACGGTGGGACTGTTCCGCCCCTCGACGTGTGAGGTCTTTCTGAGGTATACGAACAGCCAGGGCACTGCCGATGAGACATCGAGCTACGGGGTGCCCACCGCACTCCCGGTTGCGGGGGACTTCGGGCTGTTGCCGGCCGGAGGCACGCCACCGCCGGGATGTCCACCGCCGCCCGCTGAACCGCCGCCTCCGACCGCGCCGCCTCCGACCTTGCCGCCTCCCGGTCAGCCCTACGGCAACTAAACGGGCACACCTGGATCGCGACGGCAGTGGCATTGGGTCAGATGTCACTGCGTCAGCGACTCGGAGACCCAACCTGCGATCTCATTCACCGTGGGGACGCCGCGGGCCCAGGCCGGCCATCCGGAGGTGAGGATGGCGATGGCGTAGCCGTCGGCGCCATCGGGATGGCGGATGAAACCGACCGAGTTGGCCACGCCGCCGGCGAAGCCGTTCTTCTGTCCGACGGTCCAGCCCGGGGGAACGCCTGCGGTGACACCCCAGGTCTGGTCGGGGACCACCGAGGTCATAAGTGACCAGGCATGGTCGCGGGAGCCGGCGTCGAGAGGCCCCCACTCGCCGAGAATCACCTGTCTGATCAGGTCGACCTGGTCGTGGGCCGATGTGGTGGTGCGACCCCACCCCGACTCGTTGTCTCCCACCGTCGTGGTCTGAGCCAACCCGAACAACTCCGCCTGTAGGCGGAACCAGGGCGAACCCCCGAAGTGGTTCCACAAGGCCCGGACCGGGTTGTTGGCCGACTCACGGATCATCGGCGCGAGTTGGCTTGTCTCCCATTCGCTCAGGCTTCGCATCTCCGACTGCGCCTCGTAGAGGGTCCCCGCCATGACCATCACCTTGAACACCGAGGCTGTGCTCTGTCTGGAGGCCGGGTTCATCGAGAACTCGCATCCGGTCCTGGTGTCGTAGACGTGGGCGGTGAAGGTCTGGCCGGGATAGCGGTCCTCCAGCGAAGCCACTCTGGAATTCGTGAACGGGTCCGGCGGACAGGGTGGGCACGACGGTGGGGTGCCGCCTCCGGGGAGGGCCCCGAACTCACCGGCCACCGGCACACCGGAGCGGAGGCCGTAGGCGAGCATCTCGTCGGCGACGCCCTGAGTGTTGCTGTATCGGAGATAGCTCGTGCAACCGGCAGGCCGGAAGGCACCAACCGACTCAGGGCCCGGGGCCCCGCGCCCGGCCCATTCCGCGGCGACCAATCTGTCGCCGGGGTTGCCGAAGAAGAAGCTGGCATCGGCGACACCCTGGGAGTGGGTGAAGCGCAGGTATACGAGGCCGGTCGACTCGCGATGCAGACCGACCTCGTCGATGCCGTCTCCGTCGAAGTCCCCGACGAATGCCTTGTCGCCGGGGTCGCCGAAGAAGTAGGAGTCCTCGGATGCAGCAGCCTCATCGGGTCCCAGCCGATTGACCAGATAGACCTTTCCCTCGGCAGGTCGGTAGACACCGACGGTGTCGCAGCCGTCGCCGTCGAAGTCGCCGGCCAGGGGGATGTCACCCGGGTTGCCAAAGAAGAACCTGATGTCGGCGACGCCCGTCGTGCTCGAGTTCCTCAGATAGACGAACCCGTCGGATTGGCGATACAGACCTGGCGTCTCGTCGCCATCGCAGTCCCAATCCCCGACAAAAGGTGTGTCGCCTGGGGACCCGTAGGAGAAGCTGGTCGTCTCCCCGGTTGCGCCTTCCCGCAGGTACCACTCCCCGGTCGATGTGTCGACCACTCCGATCGAGCCCTCCTGGGCGGATGCGGGAGCGACGGATCCGAGTGTCAGGGTGATCGCCGTCAGGAGGACGGTGACACGACGCATCGGATCTCCTCTCGATCTCGACCGAACCGAACGCCGCCGGTCGACGCGGCCCATGGCGCGCATTCATGGCCACAGATCGCGTTGATTTGGGACCGCCAGGTCACATCCGAGGATCTGGCGGTCCCAACCAAATGAGCGTCAGCTCTCGTCGACGACGGTGAGGCTTCCCTCCATCCCGGCGTCGAAGTGGGTCTCGATGGCGCAGATGACCTGATATGTCCCGGCCGCCGGGGCGGTGAAGGTCAGTGTCTTCGAGTCCCCGGCCTCGACCTCATCTTCTACGTAGACGAAGTCGGCAAGCAACTCCTCCTCGGTCTCGGGAAGGTCGGCCTCGGACTCGATCTCCACACCGGGTTGCATCAGCACCCATTCGTGGAGGACGGATCCCTCGTTGGTGATCTCGATCGAGATCTCCTCACCGGCAGGAACAGTCCACTCGTTGGGGGAGAACTGGAAATCCGAGGTCGTCACTTCGAGAGAGGTGCTCGCCTCGTCGCCCCCGTCACAGGCTGCCCCAACCGTCGCGATGACAGTCAGAGCCGCGACAATGATCCAACGTCGGTGTCTCGTCTGTCGCCTCCTTTGTAGCGTTCTTCCCTCCCACGGCCCACGGAGAGCCGCCGGACAAACGTACTCCTGTGGCGGTCGCGCTTGGGGCCATAATCCTGCTGATGTCAGACATCCAGTGGTGGCGTCACGCGGTCATCTATCAGGTCTATCTCCGCTCTTTCGCCGACGGCAACGGCGACGGCACCGGCGATATCGCCGGGCTGAGGTCACGGCTCGCCTACATCCGGTCCTTGGGCGTCGACGCGATCTGGATCAATCCCTGGTACGAGTCGCCGCTCCATGACGGTGGCTACGACGTTGCGGACTATCGCCGTGTCGATCCCGGGTTCGGGACCCTGGAGGAGGCGATGGGGTTGATGAAGGAGGCGAAGGAGATGGGCCTTCGGGTCCTTCTCGACCTGGTCCCCAATCACACCTCCTCCGAACATCGCTGGTTCGTCGAGGCGATGAGCTCCCCGCCGGACAGTCCCGCCCGACGTCGCTATCACTTCAGATCGGGGCGCGGCCCCGACGGAAGCCGGCCGCCGACCAACTGGCGGAGCGTGTTCGGCGGGCCGGCCTGGTCCAGGGCGCCCGATGGGGAGTGGTACCTGCATCTCTTCGATGTCAGCCAGCCCGACCTCAACTGGGCCAACGACGAAGTCAGGGCCGAGTTCGTCGACATCATCAGGTTCTGGCTCGACCGCGGCGCCAGCGGATTTCGGGTCGATGTGGCCAATGCACTGGACAAGGACCCCCTCTATCCCGATGTGGCGGCCGGCACCGATCACATGATCATCGCCGCAGGAGGGCCCGACCATCCGTTCTGGGATCGGGACCTCCTACACGAGGTGGTGCGGGAGTGGCGCAAGGTGATCGACGAGTATCCCGGGAGCATGCTCGTCGCCGAAGCATGGGTGGCGGATTGGGATCGGCTCGCCCTCTACCTGAGACCCGACGAGTACCACCAGGCGTTCGACTTTCGGTTCATGCTCCTCCCCTGGGATGCGGGGGTGATGAGGGAGGCGATCGATACCGCCCTCGACGGGGCCGCCACGGTCGGCTCGGTTCCAACCTGGGTCCTGTCCAACCACGACGTGGTGAGACATGTCACCTGGTATGGACTGAAGACGGTTCCCGATGCCCGTGATTGGCTGCTCGACGGAGATCGGTCGCTGCTCGACGAGGAGGCCGGGCTGAGAAGGGGGCGGGCCGCCACCCTGCTCATGCTGGGGCTGCCCGGGTCGGCCTATCTCTATCAGGGCGAGGAATTGGGCCTGCCGGAAGTACACGATCTCCCGATCGACGTGCTCGACGATCCGGTGTGGGCCCGATCGGGTCACAAGCAGAAAGGGCGGGACGGTTGCCGGGTCCCCATCCCGTGGAGCAGGGACGGGTCGTCGTTCGGTTTCGGCGCCGACGGTGCTTGGCTGCCCCAGCCCGAGGAGTGGGGCGGGCTCTCGGTCGAGGCACAGGATGGGGTGCCGGGATCGACATTGGAGATGTATCGCAGCG
>DASUSU010000086.1:0-11294 GCA_036374915.1 Acidimicrobiia bacterium
ACGTAGAGGCCCAGGTAGCCGTCCAGGCCATGGGGCCGGCCGAGCCGCCCGATTACGAAGCGTTCCGGCTCAGTCGAGGAACTCGACGCCAGCGTTGATGCCCTCTTCGTCGCCGGCTGCCCCCGCGGCGGCGCGGATCGCCTTGGCCACCCGGCCGCGACGACCGATGACACGACCCATGTCGCCCTTGGCGGTGCGCACCTCGGCCACCACGTCGTCGGGACCTTGCTCGACCATGGTCACCGACACCTCATCCGGCTCCTCCACGATGCTCTTCACCACGTAGGTGACCACTCGCTCGACGATTTCGCCCTTGGCCAAGATCACTCCTCCTCGCTGGCGGTGTCGGCAGCGATCTCCTCGAGGGCCGGCTCCTCCACGGCCGGCTCCGGCTCAGACTCCCCGACGGGCTCGGCGACCTCGGTCTCCTCGGCCACGGGCGCCGCCTTCTCCGCCGCGACCGGTGCGGGCTTGCTCCCGACCGTGTGGATCTGGCCGGTCCGCAGCTTCATCGTGTTCATCGCACCCGAGATGTTGAGCAGCTTCTCCACCGCCTCGGTGGGCTGTGCGCCCTTGGAGAGCCAGGAGGTGGCCTTCTCGTTGTCGATCTCGACCAGGGACGGGTGTTGTTGCGGGTCGTAGCGGCCGATCTGCTCGATGTAGCGGCCGTCGCGGGGGGATCTGCCGTCGACCACCACCACGCGATAGGACGGGGTCTTCTTCTTCCCCATCCGCATCAGTCTCATCTTCACTGCCATCGACTTCACCTCTTGGTTCGCTGTGCCGAGAGGAGGCCCTGCAGAGAGGGCGACCCCTTGCCTCCGGACAGCATCTTCATCATCTTCTGTGCCTCGGCGAACTGCTTGAGAACGCGGTTCACGTCTTGAGGCCTCGTGCCCGAGCCGGTCGCAATCCGGCGCTTGCGGCTGCCGCCGATGATCTTCGGGCTCCGGCGCTCCTCGGGTGTCATCGACTGGATGATGGCCTCGACCCTACGCAGGTCACGGTCGTCGACATCCGCCTCGCGCAGGAGCGACCCGGAGCCGGGGATCATAGCAAGGATGTCCTTCACAGGCCCCATCCGCTTCACCGCCTGGAGCTGGCCGAGGAAGTCCTCCAGGGTGAGCTCCCCCTTCTGGAGCTTTCTGGCCGCCTTCTCCGCTTCCGCCTCGTCGAAGGTCGCCTCGGCCTTCTCGATGAGCGACATGACGTCCCCCATCCCCAGGATGCGCGAGGCCATCCGGTCGGGATGGAAGGATTCGAGGTCACCCAGGCCCTCCCCCATTCCGGCGAACTTCACCGGGGCGCCGGTGACCTCTCGGACCGATATCGCCGCCCCGCCCCGGGCATCACCGTCGAGCTTGGAGAGCACCACCCCGGTCACCCCGACCCGCTCCTGGAACCCGGAAGCGACGTTGACCGCGTCCTGGCCGGTCATCGCGTCGACGACCAGCAGGATCTCATCGGGAGCCGACGCCTTGCGCACGTCATCGAGCTCGCGCATCAGCTCCTCGTCGATCTGGAGTCGGCCGGCGGTGTCGATGATCACGACGTCTGCGCCCGTCTTCGACGCCTCCTTCATCGCCGCTTTGACCAGCCGGGCCGGTTTTCCCCTCCGATCGGTGAATACGGGCACGTCGATCCGGGCGCCCAGGGTCTCCAATTGGTCGATGGCGGCAGGCCGCTGCAGGTCGGCTGCGACCAGCAGCGGCTTCCTTCCCTGGCTCTTGAGGAGTCGGGCCAGCTTCCCGGCCGTGGTGGTCTTGCCCGAGCCCTGGAGACCGACCATGAGGATGGTCAGCGGTGGCGCCGCCTTGACCAACGGGACCGTGTCCGACCCGAGCGTGGTGACCAGCTCCTCGTGGACGATCTTGATCACCTGCTGCCCCGGCGAGAGCGACCGGGAGACGTCCTCGCTCAGGGCGCGCCCCTTGACCCTCGCCAGGAAGCCCTTTACCACGGTGACGTTGACGTCGGCCTCGAGCAGGGCCAGCCGCACCTCACGAAGAGCGGTGTCGATGTCCTTCTCGGAAAGACGGCCCTTGCCTCGAAGCGAGGCGAAGACGGTCTCGAATCTCTGGGTCAGTGTGTCGAACATCTGGGTGGAGTCGCGTCAGCTGCGCGGCGACAACGGTAGATGCAGGCTGGGGGCTAACACCTAGCCGGGCTGGACGTCGCGATTTCGGAACCCGGCCAATCCGGAGCCGATCAGGACGGCTGCAATGGCGAGCAGGATCGCCAACGGCAGCAGGTCGATGTCCTCGGCCGGGAACTGCGGGACGTGGCTGAACGGGGACAGATTCAGGCTCCACTGGGGGAACTGGAGGATCTGCCCGAGCTGGCCCAGGATCAGCGAGCCGATCAGCACGGCCCAGCTCAGCCCGACCCGGTGAGGCGCCAGCCCGTACAGGGCCATGGCCGATCCGGTCACCACCCAGACCGCGGGCAGTTGGACCATTGCCGCTCCGACGATGCGGGGCACCTGTCCCCCGACATCGTCGATGATCGCACCGTAAGTGGCGCCGGCCGTCACCGCCGCCAGCGCGAGGATCACCGCCGGGCCGACCAGACCGAACACGAGATGACTCCAGGCCCAACGGGTCCGGGGCGTGGCGGTGGCCAGGACAGGCTCGGCCCTGAGCCCTTCCTCCTCGACCCGGAGCCTGAGCACGGTGCGAATCGCGTAGGCCGAGGTGATCAGGGCGATGATCCCCACCACCGCGGAGAAGAAGGCGTCGGTGAGCCCCTGCTCCCCTCCCAGCTGCTCGAAGATCTCGAGCAGAGCCGGATTGCCCTCGAGCATGTCGCTGATGCTCTCGCCTGCCGCTCCATAGACGGCGCCGAGCACGGCCAGGCCCGCGGCCCAGCCGATGACCGCGCCCCGCTGGAGCCGCCAGGCCAAACCCAGCGGGCTGCCGAGGCCGGGCCGCCCCCGTGCCGGGCCGGGTCGAGGGGGAAAGGCCCCGGCCCCGACATCACGCCGGGAGGCGACCACCATCGCGACCGCTCCGAGAGCGAGGCCGAAGACGAGCCACATGCCGAGCAACCACCATTCCTCGCCGGCAAACGGGCGCAATCTGCTGAACCAGCCGATCGGGGAGAGCCAGGCCAGCCACTCCACGCCCTCACCCCCCGAATCACCGGCCATCCGCAACAGGAAGGCGGCGCCGGCGATTCCGACCCCGATCCCGCGCGCCGTCGATGCGGCCTCGGTGAGCTGGGCGGCCAGCGCCCCGACTCCGGTGAACGCGATGGTCACCCCGAGAAACCCGAGCCCGAAGGCGAGCGAGCCCGCGGCGGGGAGCCCGACCCCGATCAGCCCGGCGGTGAGCAGGCCGGCAAGCACGGCCCCGGCCCCCACGGTCAGCGTCGTCGCCGCAGCCAGCGGGGCGTTGCGGCCGAGCACGGTCGACCCGAGCAGCTCGCGTCTGCCCGTCTCCTCCTCCTCGCGCGTGTGCCGGATCATGGTGAGGATCGCCATCAGCGCGACCATGAACGAAGCGATCGTCCCCGAGCGCCAGGAGACCAGACCGCCGATGCTGGAGTCGTAGAGGGGGCCGAGCAACGAGGTCAATGCCGGGCTGGAGGCCACGGTGGCGGCCAGGGCCCGACGGGATGCCTCGTCGGGGTAGAGCCCGATGAATGCGTTGGCGGTGCCGATCGGGACCAGGGCGAGGATGGACACCCACACCCCGAGTCGAAGCCGCTCGCGCCGGATCATGAAGCGAATCAGGCTCCCGGTGCCGGTGAGAGTGCTCACTTTCCGGCCTCGCCGTCCTCATAGTGGCGCATGAACAGCTCCTCCAGAGTGGGGGGGTGACTGACCAGGCTGCGCACCCCCAGCGGGGCCAGGGTCTGGACCACCTCGGCAAGCCGGTCGGAGTCGACCTCGAATTCGACCCTGTGGTCATGGAGACGGAGGTCATGGACGCCGGGCACTCCGGCCACCCCGGCCGGATCCGAGGTCAACTCGGCGATGATGGTGGTCCGGGTGAGATGGCGCAGCTCGGCAAGCGTCCCGCTCTCGACGGTCTTCCCCTTGCGGACGATGCTGATCCGGTCGCAGAGCGCCTCGACCTCGGCCAGGATGTGGGAGGCGAGCAGCACGGTCCGGCCGTCACTGCGATCTTCTTCGATCGACGCCCGGAACTGAGCCTCCATCAAGGGGTCGAGCCCTGCGGTCGGCTCGTCGAGTATCAACAGCTCCACGTTGGAGGCGAGGGCGGCGACCAGGGCCACCTTCTGCCGGTTGCCCTTCGAGTAGGTGCGGCCCTTCTTGGTCGGATCGAGATCGAAGCGCTCGAGCAGACGTTCCCGCTTCGTGTCGTCCAGCCCTCCGCGCAGCCGGCCGAGGAGGTCGATCACCTCGCCCCCGGTCAGGTTGGGCCAGAGCATGACGTCGCCCGGCACATATGCCAGTCGCTTGTGCAACTCGGTGGCGTCGCTCCAGGGGTCGCCTCCGAGCAGGGACGCCTGTCCCGAGTCGTGACGGAGCAGACCGAGCAGGATCCGGATGGTGGTGGTCTTGCCGGCGCCGTTCGGGCCGAGAAAACCGTGGACTTCTCCGGTGGCGACTTCGAGGTCCAGCCCATCGAGGGCGAGGGTCTTCCCGAACGTCTTGACCAGCCCGGAGATCGTGATGGCTCTGGACATGATCCGGGGGATGATAACACCATGGTTGAACGCGCGTTTACAATGCTGATCGTGCGTTCAGCAGGCTCCCATCGAGAAGAGGACCTCACCACCAAGGCGAGGATCCGGGACGCGGCGCTGGCCCGGTTCCCGAGCGACGGGTTCGGGGCCACGACGATCCGCTCCGTCGCCGCCGATGCCGGCGTGTCCCCTGCCCTGGTGGTCCATCACTTCGGGTCCAAGGACGGTCTCCGCGAAGCGTGCGACCGCCATGTCGTCGCCGCCTTCCGTGAGGCCAAGCTGGCCGCGATGCAAGACGAGAACATGTTCGACCCGGGTTTTGCCGCGGACGCATACAGGATGGCGCAGCCGCTGCTCCGCTACTTCGGCTGGGCACTGGCTCGGGGCCACCCTGCCGCCAACGACCTCTTCGACCAGATGCTCAGGGAGGGAATCGAGATCTCCAGGATCGCCATCGAACGGGGGATGATCGTCGACTCGCCGGATCTCGAAACGAGGACCGCGGTCCAGATGGCGATGCAACTGGGGATGACGGTCATGCACTCGCACCTGGACCGGAACCTGGGAATGGACACGCTCAGCGCCGAGGGGATCGCCGCCCTCACCCCCACCCTCCTCGAGATCTTCAGCGGTCTCTTCACGCCGGCGGTGCTGGGGCAGATCGAGGCCGCCTACGGCCAGGGAGCGCGCGAGTTGCTGGACAGCTCGGGCCTGGCCCCCTGATCCTCCGACCGCAGCCGCCTCGCCGATCACTTTCCTCGACCTGGCGGGAACCGGATCCGACCCGCGACACGTAATGGCTGATCGGGCCGTCGCGACTGCGAACGATTGCGTAAGGTCCGGATGTGGACTCCGGGCCCCGCCGGAGCCGAAAACGGAGGCGTCAATGTATCCGAGCAAGTTCGACTACCTCGCCCCGACCAGTCTCGACGAGGCGCTGGGTGTCCTCGCCGAGAAGGGGCCGGCGATCAAGGTGCTGGCCGGGGGCCAGAGTCTGGTCCCGATGATGAAGTTGCGGCTGGCCAACCCTCCCGCCCTGCTCGACATCAACCGATTGCCGGATCTCGACTTCATCGAGGACTCGAACGGGCATCTCCGCATCGGCGCCCTGGTCAGACACAACGACGTGGTCAAGTCGGACGCGGTGAAGAGGGCAAACCACACCGTGGCCGCGGCGGCGCCATGGGTGTCGGACCCGATCGTGCGCAATCTCGGCACGGTGTGCGGATCGCTGGCCCACCACGACCCCGAGGGGGACTGGGCCTCGGTGATGCTGGCCACCGGAGCCGACGTGGTGCTCAAGAGCACCCAGGGCGAGCGGGTCCTGCCCATCACCGACTTCTGCGTCGACATGTTCCAGACCCTGTGCCGACCCGACGAGCTGGTGACCGAGGTCCGGGTCAAGAAGCACAGCGCCAGGGGCGGCGGTGACTACCAGAAACTGGAGCGGAAGGTGGGCGACTACGCCACGGTCGGCGTCGCCACTTCGCTCGAGCTGGACGAGCACGGCAGGATCGCCTCTGCGGGGATCGCCCTCACCTCGGTGTACGCCCACAATCTCAAGGTCACCGAGGCAGAGATCCTGCTCAAGGGGAAACAGCCCAGCCCGGAGTTGTTCCAGGAGGCCGGCGCGATCGCCGGCGCCGCCTGCGACCCGGCCGACGACCACCGCGGTAGTGCCGCCTACAAGCGACATGTGGTCGGTGTGTTCACCGAGCGAGGTCTGACCAGGTCGCTCGAGATCGCCCAGGGAGGTCAATCGTGAACGTCACAGTGAACATCAACGGGGCCGAGCGCTCGGCGGACGTGGAGCCGAGGCTGCTCCTCACCGACTTCATCAGGGGGACACTGGGCCTCACCGGCACCCATATGGGATGCGACACCACCAGCTGTGGGGTGTGCACCGTCCTGCTCGACGGCGTTCCGGTCAAGTCGTGCACCATGTTCGCGGTCCAGGCCAACGGGCGCAGCATCACCACGGTGGAGGGGCTCAAGCAGAACGGGCAGCTCTCCGCGATGCAACGGGCATTCCACCAGGAGCACGGGCTGCAATGCGGCTTCTGCACCCCGGCGATGATGCTGGTTGGCACCGCCCTGCTCGAAGAGAACCCCGATCCGACCGATGACGAGATCCGTTGGGCGATCTCGGGCAACCTGTGCCGCTGCACCGGCTACATGAACATCGTCAAGTCGATCCAGGCCGCAGCCGCGATCAAGAGTGAGGAAGTCTCAGCATGACCACCACCGCCGAACACCACAGCCTGCTGACCACCCCCGAAGTAGGCGGGCTCGGGCACAGCCGGAAGCGAGTCGAGGACGCCCGGTTCATCGAGGGCAGGGGCAACTACGTCGACGACATCGTCCTCCCCGGCATGTTGCACATGGCCATCCACCGCAGCCCCCTCGCCCACGCCCGGATCGTGTCGATCGACACCACCGAGGCCGCCGCGGTGGAGGGTGTGATCGCGGTGGTCACCGGCGAATTGCTCGCCGGGTACAACCTCGCCTGGATGCCCACGATGTCCGGGGACACCCAGGCGGTGCTGGCCACCGACAAGGTGCGGTTCCAGGGCCAGGAGATCGCGGCGGTGATAGCCACCGACCGGTACATCGCCCAGGACGCCGCCGACAAGATCGTGGTCGAGTACGAGGAGCTGGAGCCGATAGTGACCCCGCAGCGGTCGCTGGAGGCGGACGCCCCGCTGATCCGGGACGACAAGGAAGGCCAGACCAGCAACGAGTGCTACACCTGGGAGTCGGGCGACAAGGAGGCGACCGACGCCGTCTTCGCCAAGGCGGACAAGATCGTCACCCTCGACACCTTCTACCCGCGTTCCCATCCGGCTCCGCTGGAGACGTGCGGGATCGTGGCCGACGTCAACTCGGCGACCGGGCAAGCCACCCTGTACATGACCTCGCAGGCGCCGCACGCTCATCGCACCGTCTTCGCCCTGGTCGCCGGGTTGCCCGAGCAGAGCATCCGGATCGTCTCCCCCGACATCGGGGGCGGGTTCGGCAACAAGGTGCCGGTCTACCCCGGCTATGTGGTGGCGACGGCCGCCTCGCTGGTGATCGGCAAGCCGGTCAAATGGGTGGAGACCCGCTACGAGAACCTGATCTCGACCGGGTTCGGCCGGGACTACCACATGCATGGCGAGCTGGCGGTGAGCAACGACGGGAAGATCCTCGGGCTCAAGGTGGACATGCTCTCCGACCAGGGCGCTTTCTTCTCCGACGCCCAGCCGACCAAGTTCAAGGCAGGGCTGTTCCACATCGTGACCGGCTCCTACGACTACCCCGTCGCCCATGTCACCACCCGGGGCGCCTACACCAACAAGGCCCCGGGCGGGGTCGCCTACCGCTGCTCGTTCCGGGTCACCGAGGCGTCGTACATGATCGAGCGCCTGGTGCAGAACGCCGCCTACGAGCTGGGGATGGACCCGGCCGAGTTCCGGATGAAGAACTTCATCAAGAAGGACCAATTCCCCTACCTCTCCCCCACCGGGTTCGTCTACGACTCCGGTGACTACGAGGGTGCGATGAAGCTGGCCCTGGAGATGGTCGGCTACGACGAGATCCAGAAGGAGAAGGAGCAGGCAAGGGCGGAAGGGCGTCTGGTCGGGATCGGAATCGCGTCGTTCACCGAGGTGGTCGGGGCCGGGCATGGCGACGACTACGACATCCTCGGTCTGCGCATGTTCGACTCCGCCGAGCTCCGGATCCACCCCACCGGGAAGGCGATCCTCAAGCTGGGGGTGCGCAGCCAGGGCCAGGGGCACGAGACCACCTTCGCCCAGATCGTGGCCGAGGAGTTGGGCATCCCGTCCTCGGACATCAAGGTGGTGGAAGGCGACACCGACAACACGCCGTACGGTCTGGGCACCTACGCATCGCGCTCCACGCCGGTGGCGGGAGCGGCCACCGCGGTCATCGCCCGCAAGTTGCGGGAGAAGGCGAAGAAGATCGCGGCACACCTGCTCGAGGCGTCCGAGGACGACCTGGAGTGGGAGGTGGGCAAGTTCTCGGTCAAGGGCGACCCCGAGTCCTCGGTGACCATCCAGGACATCGCCTTCGCCGCGTACACCAACGTCGGAGAAGGGATCGAGCCCGGTCTGGAGGGGGTCCACTACTACGACCCGCCCAACATGACCTACCCGTTCGGCACCTATGTGGTGGTGGTCGACATCGACCCCGGCACCGGTCAGTGGAAGGTGCGCAGGATGGTGGCGGTCGACGACTGCGGGGTGCGGATCAACCCGATGATCGTGGAGGGACAGATCCACGGCGGGCTCACCGAGGGCTATGCGATGTCCTCGATGCAGTACATCACCTTCGACGAGCAGGGCAACTGCATCGGGTCCAACTTCCTCGACTACCTCGTCCCCACGGCATGGGAGACCCCCAGGTTCGAGCTGGGGGCGACGGTGACCCCCTCGCCGCACCACCCGATCGGGGCCAAGGGCGTCGGCGAGTCGGCCACGGTCGGCTCCCCGGCCGCCTTCGTCAACGCGGTGATCGACGCCCTCTGGCCTCTCGGTGTCCGCAACATCGACATGCCGGTCTCGGCGGACCGGGTGTGGGCGGCGATGGAAGCGGCGAAGAGCTGAGGCGTCGTCGATGAATCGCGAGCTGCTGGCGCTGGCGGCAGACCTGAGCCGCCGGCACCGGCCGTTCCTGGTGGCCACGGTGGTGTGGGCCCGGGGCCCGTCGTCGGGAAAACGCGGCTCGTCGGCGATCATCGACATCGAGGGCAACGTCACCGGTTGGATCGGTGGGGCCTGCGCCGAACCGGTGGTCAGACGTGAGGCGCGGGAGGCGATTGCCGACGGAAAGCCGAGGCTGCTCTTCCTGGGCACCCCGGAAGACATCCGGGAGGTGGACCGGCCCGACGTGATCTCGGTGCCCATCTCCTGCACCAGCGAAGGCGCCCTGGAGGTGTACTTGGAACCGATGCTCCCCCAGCCCCATGTGGTGGCGGTGGGTCGCTCGCCGGCGGTGAGGACCCTGATCGACCTCGCTCTCGCCCTCGACTGGAGGGTGACCGTCGTCGACGAGGACGGGCGCGCCGAGCACCATCCCGGAGTCGTGGACGTGGTCACCACCCTGACCATGCCCGAAGCCATCGACGAGAGCACCTCGATCGTCGTCGCCACCCAGGGCCATTACGACGAGCCCGCCCTGGAGGCGGCCCTGGGCACCAAGGCCGGCTACATCGGCCTCGTCGCCTCGGCGAGACGGGCGAAGACGGTTCTCGGCTATCTCGAGGACCGCGGGATCCCCCGGGACCAGCTCGATCGGATCACCGCCCCGGCCGGCATCGACCTCGGTCACATCCAGCATCGCGAGATCGGGCTGGCCATCATGGCCGAATTGGTCGCGCTCCGCGCTGCCGGGGAGATGAGCGGAGGCCAGGAGCCGGCGGAGCCGGTGCACACCGCGATCGACCCGGTGTGCCAGATGGAGGTGGAAGTGGCCACCGCCAAGTGGATCGCCGAGCACCAGGGCGAGACCTATTACTTCTGCGCTCCGGGCTGCAAGACGGCCTTCGAGAAGGACCCCTCGACCTTTCTTGCCTCCGAAGCCACTTAGGCTCTGGTCGTGATCCCCGCCACGATCGAAGACCTGGAGCAGCGTCTCGACGAGCTCGACTACTTCGCCGACGAGAGCCTGCTCGTCGCCATCCATCTCGCCGTCCAGCTCGGCCGCCCCCTGTTCCTCGAAGGGGAGGCGGGTGTGGGCAAGACCGAAGTGGCCAAGGTGCTGGCCGCCATGTCCGAAGCCGAGCTGATCAGGCTCCAGTGCTACGAGGGCCTCGACGTGGGCCAGGCCCTCTACGAGTGGGACTACGCAAGGCAGATGATGGCGATCCGCCTGCTCGAGGCGCGTGGAGCAGGGGCGACCGCCACCCCCGAGGACATCATGAGCCGGGACTATCTCATCGCTCGCCCACTGCTCCAGGCGATCGAGGCGAGCAGAGAAGGGCACCGCCCTGTGCTGTTGATCGACGAGCTGGACCGGGCCGACGAGGAGTTCGAGGCGTTTCTCCTCGAGCTGCTCTCCGACTTTCAGGTCACTATCCCCGAGATCGGGACGATCAAGGCGGAGAGCCGGCCCATCGTCGTCCTCACGTCGAACCGGACCCGGGAGATCCACGACGCGCTGAAGCGTCGATGCGTCTACCACTGGATCGACTACCCGACCCCTGCCCGTGAGGCCGAGATCATCACCCGCAAGGTCCCCGAGGTGGAGCGCCGGCTGGCCGACTCGCTGGCCGAGGCGATGAGACGACTCAGGGAGATGGAGCTGTTCAAGCCGCCCGGGGTCGCCGAGACGCTGGACTGGGCAGAGTCGCTGAGATTGCTGGAGGCCGGGCAACTGACCGGGCCCACCATCGAGAGCACCCTGGGCGTGGTCCTCAAGTACAAGGACGACATCGACATGGTCCGCGCCGCCGGAGTCGACAGCCTGGTCGGATGAGCCGGGCAGGGCTGATCGACCAACTGGCCGTGTTCTCGGCCGCTCTTCGCAGCCGGGGCCTGACCGTCACCGCCGATCAGACCGCCGACATGGCCCGCGCCCTCTCCCTGGTCGACCTGACCCGCAGGTCGCAGGCGGCAGCGTCGCTGCGACCGCTCTCGGTC
>DASUSU010000087.1:0-8454 GCA_036374915.1 Acidimicrobiia bacterium
CATGAAGCCCTGGGCCTCGGTCTGGGGGAGGACCCACTCGCCCACCCAGGGAATCAGCCCGGAGAGAAGCGACGGACCGAGCACCACTCCGGCCAGGATCTCGCCGACCACCTGAGGCTGGCCGAGACGCTGCGCCAAGCCCCCCAAGAATCTGGCGGTGGCGAGCAGCACCGCGATCTGGACTACGAGTTGAAGCACCTCCTGATGGGAGGCGGCGCTGAATGTCTCCACGTTCCGGAGCCTCTTCTTCCCCTGTCGCCTTGGGAGTTAGCTGACGGGCTCGGGCAGGAAGCTCGCCCTACCCGACGGGTTCGCCGGGATTCGCCCCAATGTGGGTTGGTTCCCCCCACCTGACCTGTGTCAGGTTCGGCGGTGACGCGGCAATGTAGCCGGACCGCAAGGGAAGCCGGTGCATAGGTCTGGAGGACTAGTTCAGGGGGGTGTGGAAAGAATGGGCCATGCGGCCCATGCCCAAACCCGGCACTTTTCGGAATTATCCACAGGTAGGCGTTCCGACGATTCACTCGAAGGGTTAGGGAGAAGGTGATGGTGGCACCAAACCATGTTGAGTCCAACGGCATGATGTCGAGCCGGTATGACGGTCTCGACACCATCGCCGCCCTGCTCGAGGTCGAGCGCTACCGCCTGGGCGACTGGGATGAGCCGTACGCCCGTCTCTATGCCATCGACTGCGCCTCGATCGTCTTTCGCTATCACCTGCCCGATCTCACCGACTCGGCTCGGGACCTGATCCAGCGTCTTCTCCATCAGGCTCTGCAACTGGTGACCACCGGCAGGCAGAACGAGCTGGCATCGATCGAGCGGGCGCTCATGACCGGGCTGGAAGCCGCGTCGCGGGTGACTCGCTCGGTGTGGCTGGTGGCGCTCAACGCGGTTCTGCCCGATCCATTCCGGGCGGCCGTGATGAGCACCGAGGCTTCCCTCAACGCCTTCGGCCGCGTTCCCAATCCCCGTCGCGACACAGTGGCCGAGACGGTTCGCCGCCGGCTCTTCGCCCGCACCGAGGAGGCCGCCTTGCTCGGCTCGGTGGACCGGGCCAGCAGGGCCTTTTCCGCCATCGCCTGATCTACAGTCGGGGCGTGACCCGACTCGAGGCCGTCCAGGCCGACATCACCACCGTCGCGGTCGACGTGATCGTCAACGCCGCCAACTCCTCGCTGATGGGCGGCGGCGGGGTCGACGGGGCGATCCATCGCGCCGGTGGCCCGGGCATCAAAGAGGAGTGCAAGGCGATCATTGCCCGCCAGGGCCCCCTTCCCACCGGGGAGGCGGCGGCGACCGGCGCCGGCAACCTGCCTGCCCGTCATGTGGTGCACACGGTCGGTCCGGTCTGGGGCACGATGCCGGCGGAGGAGGCGGTCGACCTCCTTGCCGCCTGTTATCGGAACAGCCTGAGCCTGGCCCGGGACCTGGCGTGCCGGTCGATCGCCTTCCCCAACATCTCGACCGGCGTCTACCACTTTCCCAAACCACTCGCCGCCGGCACCGCGCACGCCGCGGTCAGCGAATGGATCGAACACTCCCCCGATGCTCTCGACCTGGTGCTCTTTGTCTGCTTTGGCTCCGACAACCTGAGGCTGTACCAGGAGTTGCTCGGCCACTGACCGCCCGAAATTCGAGGCCATCCTCATATATCGGGGGTACACCTAACCTGCCCCGATGTCTCCAGGCAGCCGCCTTGGTAGGGCGGCACTGATCCTCACCATGGTCGCCGCGGCGATGTTCGTGCCTGAACGCCGAGCCACCGCGCAGACCCCGGAATGCCCCGCCGACATGCAGGTCACCTCGATGCAGGCTGCCCCGGAGTTCACCAGCGCGGCGGCGGGCAGCACCCGGGCCAGGGAGTGGCTTCGTCTCCACCCGATGCCGATCTCGGCCCTGGTCGCCACGGTGCCGAACCCACCCAAGTCGGTGGCGGACGCCTACTTCGAGCCCTTCGGAGCCAACGCCGTCCATCTCTGGAAGGACGGTCCACCCCAGGTGGAGCCCTGGCTGCAGTACCGGCGAGGTGCCGGCTACATCACCTGGCTGGAGAACAATGGGAACTCCCTCGCCTGGAACGGATCTGAATTCGTCGACACCGGCCAGCCGATCGGCGGCCTCCCCGGCAACAACCCGGGGCGGATCGGGTATCAGGTCGGCGACGAGCCGCAGTCCGTCGAGGACGTGAACCAGATAATCGCCGGGATGAGCCAGGTGCGGGCTCGCGACCCCGAAGCTCTGGTCTACACCAACCTCACCTATTGGGCCCCGAACCCAGACGGAACGGACACGGCCGGTCGGAACGCGATCATCGCGGCCTACGTCACGGCCCCCGAAGGCGATCTGGTCAGCACCGGGGACTACAACCTCGACATCGCCCACTACACCGTGCTGCAGACGTTCCGCCAGGTGGGGCTGGCCAAGGGAGTCCCCTACTGGGAGTACCTCAACGCCTATGTCGGGCCTGAGACCGATTGTCTACCGACCCACACCCGTTCCGACCTGCTCTGGCAGGCGATGGCCGGTCTCGCCTTCGGCTACACCGGTCACACCTGGTTCCTCTACCAGGCGGCGCCGCAAGGTCACCCGACCGCGACACAGTGGGGAGGCTCGATCTTGAATCAGCCCACCGGGGCCTGGGGGCAGACTCCACATCACAGCCTGGTCGGCGAGATCAACCGGCGCCTGGCCAACCTGGGCAAGGCGATCACCCGGCTCACCTCCACCGATGTGCGGTTCGTCAACGGGGCTCATCCGCTGCAACCCACCGACGTCCCCACCTGGACACCCAATGCCGGCGGATTCCCCTATCTGGTCGGAGTGGCGCCGGCGCCGGGACAGCCACCCCTGGAGATCCTGCTCGGGTTCTTCGTCGACGAGTTCGGGGAACGCTATGTGGTGGTGCAGAACGCCCGGCACACCCACTCGCACCGACGGGGAGACCCACCGATCCCCGGAAACGAGGCGACCGGCACCATCCATCTCACATTCGACTTCGCCTCGGCGCCGGTCGGGCTGATCAACGACCGGGTCCGGATCATCCGCTCGGTCGACGGGGTACGCGACGACCTGCTTCTCGACGATCTCGGCGGCACGCTGCGCCGGGCCAACCTCGTCCTCGAAGCCGGGGACGCAATCATCTTGAAATACGCCACCGGGCGCGACTTCGTCTTCGGCCCCGCCCGGGAGGACATCGGTCTGGTCGACCCGAACTCCGGCATCTGGTATCTGCGCCGGGGCGATCAGATCACTTCGTTCTACTACGGCAACCCGGGTGACACCCCTTTCATGGGCGACTGGGACTGCGACGGAATCGACACACCGGGTCTGTACCGGCGCTCAGACGGGTTCGTCTACCTCCGCAATTCGAACACCCAGGGCATCGCCGACGTCCGCTACTTCTTCGGCAACCCCGGTGATCTCCCCATGGCCGGGGACTTCGACGGCGACGGTTGTGACACGGTTTCGATCTACCGCCCTTCGGAAGGAAGGGCTTACATCATCAACGAACTGGGCTCGGGAGAGCAGGGCGTCGGCGCGGCCGACGTCGCCTACTTCTTCGGCAACCCCGGTGACAAGCCCTTTGCCGGCGACTTCAACGGCGACGGCATCGACACCGTCGGTCTACATCGGGAGAGCACCGGGCTGGTCTACTTCCGCGACAGCCACACCCAAGGGGTCGCCGACAACGAGTATTTCTTCGGCGATCCGGATGATCGCCTCGTCGCCGGTGACTGGACCGGGGTCGGGTTCTCCACGCCAGCGTTGTTCCGCCCCAGCGAGGCCAGGCTCTATTTCCGCCACACCAACACGCAGGGGGTCGCCGACAACTCGTTCCTCCTCGGCGATTCCTGGTTCCTCCCGGTGGCCGGCTCCTTCGGCTGAGACTCAGGCCGGGGCGCCGACTCCCAAATAGGCGCTGAGATGGTCGACCAGGTCCCGGGCGTCGTCCTCGGCGCCGTGGATGAAGCTCGACTTGCGACGACGCAGCATGTGCAGGCCGATCCGGTACATCCCGGGAGCACCGACAACGACTCCTGCATCGTGGAGGAGCCTCCCCTTCCGGTCGAGCACGCGGGCGTGCAGCCACGAGTAGTCGGGCCGATACCCGGTGGCCCAGACAACAGTCCTGATGCCTTCCTTGACGAAGTCGAGGCCGAGCGGCGGGGAATCATCGACCCGGGTCGGGGCAAATCGGTGAGGTGGCTCGAATTCGGGGCCGAGGCCCCGGTCGGCCACCCATTGGTCGATCGTGTCGAGCAGCCGCCCCATCTTGAGATCAGCCAGGTTGCACAGGTTTCGCAGCGACCCGGACAGCTGTGCCCGGCCCTCCGTGATCCCGGCGAGACGGCCGACCAGACGGACGCCCATACCGGTGAGAGAGTTGAGATCGAGGGTCCTCCGCTCCGGGGTGCCCACCAGCTGGGGCGAAGGGATGTTGCGGGCACGGGTCAGGTCGTCGACCTCGTCGTATCGCTCGTCGAGGACACCGGTCCGGTCCAGCCACCACATGATGTCCTTGCCCCGATAGACCCGCGGCATTCGCACATGCTCTCCGACGGCGAGCGTCACCGGCCGACCCGAGAGATGGATCTCCTCGGCGATCTGGATGCCCGTGGCCGAAGCCCCCACCACCAGAACCCCGCCCTCGGCGAGAGTGTTTGGGTTCCTGTATCCGATCGGGTCCACCATGTCGATGGAGCCCGGCATCGCCTTCGCCAGCGAAGGGAGGTTGGCCAGGTTGAATCCCCCGGTGGCCAGTACCACCGTCGGGCTCGACCACACCCCCTGGTCGGTGACCACCTGGTAGCCCTCCGGCCCGGGTCGCACCGAGGTGACTGTGGTCTCGGTCTGGACCGGCGCCCCGACATGACGGGCATAGCCGTCGATGAACCCGATGACTTCGGGCATGGTCATGTAGCCGTCGGGATCGGGCCCGTCGTAGTCCAGACCGGGAAGCCGGCTCTGCCAGTTCGGGGTGAGCAGCCGCAGCGAGTCCCAACGCTCAGTGCGCCAGGTGTTGGCCACCACGCCGCGCTCGAGCACGACATGGTCGATCGAGCGCTGGCTGAGGAAGTGGCTTACGGCGAGACCGCCATGACCGGCGCCGATCACTACGGTCGTCGTCCGCATGTCGGAGCCGGTCAGTTGACCTCGACAGTCACGTTGGTGGGATTGGTGACGATGTCGAACACGGCGGAACGCTTCTGCGACTGGGCCACCAACGCCTCGATCTCCTCGGGGGTGCCGTCGGCATCGATCTCGTAGTGGACCTTGATCCCGTTGAAGCCGTTCCTGACCTCGGGATCGCCGCCGAGGATGCCGAGGATGTCCATGTCGCCCTCGATGGTCGCCTTCACCGATCGAAGCTGGATGCCCCGGTTCTGGGCTACTGCGGCAACGCCGGCGGTCAGACAGCTGGCCAGGCCGACCAGGACGAACTCGACGGGGGTCGCCCCGTTGTCCTCGGACGCGAACACCTCGGGGTGATCGGCGTCGAAGCTGAAGCTGGTGCGATGGGTCTGCTCCCCGCCGAGGCCGAAGAAGCCCTTCACCTCTGACTTGCTGTGGGTGCCACCCACCCACTCGGTGGTGGCGCGCCAGGTGAACTGCGCCGCATCCGGTGCATCGACGAGGGCGGTCCGGGCGTCCAGCAACGCCTGGACGTTGACTCCGTTGTTGACTGGTGTGTCGGTTGTGGTCATTTCTCTCTCCTCATGGTTGCTTGCTCTTTGTGAGCGGTGGGGCTGCAAAAGCAGCAGTCCGAACGCCAGGGGCTGGTCCCGGTTTCGATTGCTCTCGGGTGACTGGCGTTCGTTACGAGCCGGTGGTCATCTCGTGGCGGCCTCCCGAGAGCATGGACAGGCGCACATGAGCCGGGTGTCGCCGATCGGACTTACCGACGGGGGCTGGGTCTGGATGTGGATGTCTGTCACCGAATCGCCTCGACCACGACTTGAACGTGGAAGTAGAGCATCGAATTCCGAACACGTCAACGCGAGGCGATGGGGGTTCTCCCCCCCCCCCTCGATTCGCTCGCCAGTCGTGGCGCCAGGTGAGGTCCGACCAGGGGCTGGGGGCGTCCCCGGGCCCATGCCCGTTGCGAATGGCGGCGATGACACATGGCGGTCCCTCTGTGAGACCCCCGCGGCACCACTGCCTGGTTCGCGACCAGCCGCAATCGTCGAAGCCCACAACGAAGAGAACGTATAGGATCCGATGGACAACTGGAGGCGCTGGGTGGCTGCAAAAGTGAACCGCGCGGTCGCAGTCATCCTCGGATTGGCAGCCGCTCTATCGGCTTGCGGCGGCTCACCAGGCGACAACTCTGTCGCCGGTGTTGCGACCACACAGACCAGCCCCTCCACCCTGCCGACGTCGAGCTCGACAACACAACCCGCTACGACAGTGGCCGACACGACGCTGGCATCTACTTCAACGACTCCATCGACCACGCTGGATACGACACCACGGGAATTCCCTTCTGAGCTGTGTTGCAGCGGTCAGGCGATAGGTGCCGGTCTGTACCTCACACCCTCGTGGTTCGGCATCCCGATGTCTATGCAGGTGGGCGATGGCTGGAAGGTGCTGAACGAGCGCGGGGCGTTGCTCTTTGCCATCGTTCGAGGAAAGGTCAGCACCCTCGACCTTCCCAGTGAGTTGATCGTGTTCCTCGACGCAAGTGCTGCAGGATCGGTGGATGCACTGATCGACGAGTTTGGCGCAGAGCCATCGATCACGGCCGTGGGAGAGGCGACAGACACGAATCTCGCGGGTTTCCCCGGTAAACAACGGGACTTCGTCGTTGTGCCGAATCCGGGGAATCCCGGTAACCCGGCCAACGATGTCCCCCCCGGCGTCCGCGCCATCCCCGTGATGGGGCAGTTCTTCACTCCCGGATTCACCTGGACCAGTAGTACCCCCGAGGCAAGTCTGCGATCCATGGTGGTGGAGGTCGGTGACTCGCTCTTGCTCGTGACACTCGAGGCACCTGCAGAGGACTTCGAGACGCTGGCAGCAGATGCCGAGGAGATCCTGCGGTCACTGGCACAGCAGGAATCCTGAGCCTTCGCACTTCCCATCGAGTTGCGGGACGACCCGACTCGGCGGAGGCGTGAGGCCGCCGGGTTCACTGAACTCGGCTGGCGGGGCCGTCTACGTGGAGCTGAGGGGATTCGAACGCCCTGACCTTTTGACTCTCGATTCGGTCGCCAGTCGTAGCCCCAGGTGAGGTCCGACCAGGGGCCGGGCCTTTTCGGACCAGGGGGACGACGTCATCTGCGCCGAAGAGGCGGATTGGCGTTGTTGACCAGTTCCAGTGCCATCTCGGGGAACCACACCCCCGCCGGCGGGTCGACCATCCCCCGAACCGGATCTTCCGGACCGGGCCCCCACCTGGTGCATTCGCCGTCGGACTCGCCCGGGATCTTGATCCAGAGGAAGGCGTCGATCAGCTCGTTCCCGGTGTCGCGGCTGGGCCGGAGCCCCAACCCTCGATCGGGCGGATTGCACCAATCCTGAGGGTCGCCGGCAGGATGATCGGCGGGAGGCGTCCAAGGGCCCTGCCCGTTGCGACTGGTGTCGATGACGAAGTGGGTGCTCGCCACCGCCGTCCCCAGATTGTCGACGTACCACTGGTCGCTCACTCCCCACGTGGAGAAGTCGTTGGGATCGGCCGGGAAGTACTGGCTGGCGCACCAGGCGTAGTTGCCCAGCCGCCAACCACCGTCGTCGGGATTGTTGGCGAAGGCTATGCACCCCGAGATCCAGTTCCCGTACTTCTCGAGACGCTCGGTGGCCTGATAGTTGGAGGCATTGAGATAGAACCCGTCGGCTCGTTGCACACCGGCCTTGACCAGCCGGTCGGCGATGTCGCCCACACCCAGCCAGGCGCTGTGGGTGCCGTCGAGATAGACGCTCACATTGCGCAGAGACGACAGGACGTCGACCGCGTAGTTGAGCGCGGCATAGCGGTCCTGAGGAGAGGCTCCTGGTTGAGGGTTGCCCGTCTCGTCGGTCGGTTGGCACCATTCGAGGTTGCCGTTGATGTCGGTGTTGAACGGGATGATCCCAAGACCGTCAGGCTCGAGGATCACGATCGCCTCCCGCTTTCCGATGCCTCGAGCGAACGCGTCGATCCTCGCCTGGTATTCGGCCAGACCGAGGGCGCCACCGGCGGAGTACTGGGCGCAGTCACGGAAAGGCAGGTTGTAGGCCACCAGCACCGGGACGGTCCGCTTGCGGCTCGCGTCGCGGACGACGGCTCCAACCTCCCTGCGCACCTCTTTCGGCGTGCCTCCGTTGAACCAGACTGCCGACGGCGTCTTCACCATCTCTCCGATGAGTGCCGCCTCGTGCCGCTCACCGTGGCGGCGGAGGTCCTTGATCTGGTCGATGCTCCCCGGGCTGGGCGGGGGGACGTAGAAATCGTCGCGATCCTGACGATGTGCT
>DASUSU010000088.1:0-4269 GCA_036374915.1 Acidimicrobiia bacterium
GCCCGATCCCCCGCCCCTCGTGGCCGCGGATGTAGAGAACCACCCCCCGGCCTTCCTCGGCGACCCGGGCCATGGCCTGGTCCAGTTGATCGCCACAGTCACAGCGCAGACTCCCGAACACGTCGCCGGTGAGGCACTCCGAGTGGACCCGGGTCAGCACCGACTCGCCGTCGCCGAGGTCTCCGATGACCAGGGCGATGTGCTGGCGATCGTCGATCAGCGAGCGGTAACCCACCGCGGTGAAGGTGCCGTGCTCGGTCGGGATCCGCGCCTCGACCACCCGCTCCACCAGTTTCTCCTGGTGACGTCGGTAGGCGATCAGATCGGCGATGGTCCCGATCAGCAGGTCGTGCTCCTCGGCGAACTCCAAGAGCTCGGGAACCCTGGCCACCGAGCCGTCGTCGTTCATGACCTCGGCGAGCACCCCGGCGGGGTAACGGCCGGCGACCCGGGCCAGGTCGACCGCGGCCTCGGTGTGCCCGGCGCGCTTGAGCACACCCCCCGGCTCGTAGCGGAGGGGGTACATGTGCCCGGGACGGGCCAGGTCCTGGGGGCGGGTGGCCGGATCGAGGACGGCCCGTATCGTCTTCCATCGGTCCGATGCGGAGATCCCGGTGGTGGTCCCTTCCCGCACGTCGATCGAGACCGTGAAGGCAGTCCTTCTCACATCGGTGTTGCGGGCGACCATCATCGGGAGGTCCAGCTCGTCGAGCCGCTCCCCGACCACGGGCAGGCAGATGATGCCACTGGTGTGACGGAGCATGAACCCGAGCTGCTGTGGAGTCACCGCGTCGGCGGCGACGATCAGATCGCCTTCATTCTCGCGATCCTGATCGTCGACCATGATCACCATCTCGCCGCGGCCGACCGCAGCGATGATGTCCTCGATGGGAGCGAAACTCATTGATCTGCCTTCAGCAGGCTCTCGACGTATTTGGCCAACACGTCCACCTCAAGGTTGACCTTCTCCCCCACCGTTCGCAAACCCAATGTGGTCATTTGCAGCGAATGGGGAATCAGGGCGATCTCCATCTCGTCGCCGTCGAGCGCGGCAATGGTCAGACTCACCCCGTCGACCGTGATCGAGCCCTTCTCGACCATGTAGCGGGTCAGTTGCCCGGGGACGGTGAGCCGCATGCGCATGCCATCGCCTTCCGGCTCCACAGCCATGACCTCGCCCACCCCGTCGACGTGACCCTGGACGACGTGCCCACCGAACCTGCCGTCGGCCCGCATCGGCAGCTCGAGATTGACCGGATCCCCTCTCGCGATCGAGCCGAGGGTCGACCGGTCGAGTGTCTCCGGCACGACGTCCACGGTCACTCGCCCCGGCTCGACCTCGACCGCGGTCAGGCATACCCCGTTGACCGAGATCGAGTCTCCAACCTCGATGCCGTCGAGTGGACCGGTCTCGACCGACAGCCTCATACCGCCGGCGCCCTTCTCCACGCCGGTCGCCGAGCCCCGATACTCGACGATCCCGGTGAACATCAGTGCTCCAGCCGGTGAGTTCGGCGATGTGGTCCGGGCATCTACTCGAACTCGATTCTGATGTCGGGGCCAACCATGTGCACGTCGCGAATACTCACCGGTCTGGATTGTGCCATGGTGGCGAACTCGCCTCCCAAAGGGCCGACTCCCTGCCCGCCGCCGACACGGGCGCCGACATAGATCACGCCACGTCCCACGATCCCGGCCCGCCACCAGGCACCCGCCAGGGTGGGACCGCCTTCGAGGAGGACGTCGAGCAGCCCCCGCTCGGCGAGGGCGCGGGCCGTGTCCGCGGGATCGGGCCGGTCGTCCTCACCCCCCACGATCACGACCTCGCCCGAAGGGACCCCGATCGGGCGGGTGCTGATGACCAGGGGCGACCTCTGCCAGATCCTGCTGCCGACCGGGAGCGTCTGGCGACCGACCACCACCACCGGTGTCGGCTGGGCCGCATCCCCCTCATGACGGGCAGTGAGCAGCGGATCGTCATGGCGCAACGTGCCGGCTCCGACCACGACTGCGTCCATCGCCGAGCGCAGCACGTGGGCATCTCTCCTCGCCTCGGCCGACGTGATCCACTGGGAAGAGGCATCCCGGGCGGCGACGGCGCCGTCGAGTGTCATCGCGAGCTTGAGGGTGACCAATGGGAGCCCGGTGCGACGATGCTGGAAATAGGCCGGGTCGACCGCCTCGGCCTCCTCGGCCATGAGCCCCGACTCGACGTCGACTCCGGCATCGGAGAGCCAGGCGGCACCCGCCCCGGACACCCTCGGGTCGGGATCGACCAGCGCGAAGACGACCCTGGACACACCTGCGTCCACCACCGCCCTCGCGCACGGAGGGGTGTTCCCCTGATGGCTGCATGGCTCGAGTGTCACAAAGAGCGTGGATCCCCTCGCCCGCTCCCCCGCCCCGGCGAGGGCGACGATCTCGGCCTGGGGCTGGCCGACACCCTCGTGCGCCCCCTCCCCGACCACCTGGCCCGAGTCGTCGACCACCACCGCCCCTACTCGGGGGTTGGGGTGGGTCTTGTGGGTCGCAGCGAGCAGGATGGCCCGCCGCATGTGACGGGTATCCCCCGTCGGGCCGTCCGTCACTAGGTGGAGCGTCGATCGATGCGGTAGGTGGAGCCCTGCTGCTTCTTGGCGAATTCCTTCATCTCGACCGCAATCGCCGACGCCTCCCATTGTGTGGAGATCTCGCGCACGTCGGTGGACGCTACACCCAGGGAGAGGGAGACCACCGGGAAGGCGAATCGCTCCCCGCGGCGATCGATCACCTCGATGTAGCCGCGCAGCGCGTCGGCGGTGTCGTAGAGATCGAGGATCCCGTCGTCGAAACGCTCGATGACCTCCTTGCAGAAGGGCTCGGACACCTCGGGGGGGATGATGGCCACGAAGTCGTCGCCCCCGATGTGGCCTACGAACGCTCCCGAGATGCCCAGGCTGTCGGAGGCATCGTTGAAGCACTTGGCGCAGAAGCGGATCACCTCGTCGCCGCGCATGAAGCCATAGTGGTCGTTGAACGCCTTGAAGTTGTCCAGGTCGCCATGGACCAGTGCGAAGTCGCGACCCGACGTGATCCGCTCCTCCACCTCGCCGGTGATCTTGAAGTTGCCGGGAAGACCGGTCAGCGGGGAGAGGTCGCGGGCGGCCTGGGTGCGACGGACCACGGCGCGGACCCTGGCAACCAGCTCGTTGATGTCGAACGGCTTGGTGATGTAGTCGTCGGCGCCGAGCTCGAGCCCTCGCACCCGGTCCTCGGGGAGGCCGCGGGCGGTGAGCAGGATGATGGGGATGTTGCCCGTGGACGCCTGGCTCCGGAGTCGATGCAGGGCGGTGAGACCATCCATGCGCGGCATCATGATGTCGAGCACGATCACGTGGGGAGGGTTGGCCGTGGCCTTCTGCAGGGCATCCTCGCCGTCCACTGCGGTCTCGACCTCGAAGCCCTCCAGCTCGAAGTTGACCTGCACCACGGCGAGTATGTCCGGATCGTCATCCGCGATGAGGACTCGTTCACTCATTGACTTCCATGGCCCTTCTCAACTCGGCAACTGCCGCGGATGGGTCGTCCGCGCCGAAGATCGCCGTCCCGGCGACGATGACGTTCGCCCCGGCCGCAACGGCCCGGGGCGCGGTGTCGAGCGTGATTCCACCATCGATCTGAATATCGGTAGCCAAACCGTGCTTCTCAACCCATTCTCTGGCCTGCTCTACCTTTTCCAGCACCTCGGGCATGAAGCTCTGTCCCCCGAACCCCGGCTCGACCGACATGACGAGGATCACGTCGCTCAACTCCATGAAAGGGATGAGCGCGGCGAACGGGGTCGCCGGATTGCAGACCAGTCCGAAGTCGAGCCCGTTCTCCCGAGCCTTCCTGGCAGCCTCGGTCGGGTCGGGCATCGCTTCGATGTGCATCGTGACCAGGTCTGCCCCCGCCTTGGCCAGCTCGGGAAGAAATGCCGTCGGGTTGGTGGTCATCAGATGGCAGTCGAAGTAGAGCTGGGTGATGGGGCGGATTCCGGCGACCACCGGGATGCCGAACGAGATGTTGGGCACGAAGTGCCCGTCCATGATGTCGATGTGAAGCCAATCGGCCCCCGTCTCGACCCGTTCGATCTGCCGCTGGAGACAACGGAAGTCCGCGGCGAGCAGCGAAGGGGCGATCTTCGAGGTGGCCATCGGGTCGAGTCTAAGTGCGGGCATCGACGCGCTCAGGCCACCGAACCGGCCGCCTGGCGACGACCCCGGAGCCAGGCGCCCCCACTCATCGCAC
>DASUSU010000089.1:0-9813 GCA_036374915.1 Acidimicrobiia bacterium
CGTGTCGATGCGATCGGTGAGGGGGTCGCCGGTTTCGAGGTCGGGGATGAAGTCATCATCGACCCGTCCTTCTCCTGCGGCCAGTGCCCCCAGTGTCGAAACGACGACATCGTCTACTGCGACGCTTTCCAGATCCTGGGCGAGCATCGGCCCGGCACCTTCGCCGAGAAGATCGTGATCCCGACCATCAACGCGGTGCGCAAGCCCGAGTCGATGCCCTGGGAGGTGGCCGGATCGTTCGGCCTGGCCACCGCAACCGCCCTCCGCATGCTGGAACGGACCGCGCTGAAGCCGGGTCAGACCCTGTTGGTGGTCGGTGTCGGCGGCGGCGTCTCTGCTGCCGCCATGCTTCTGGGGATCGCGATGCGGGCCAGGGTCTATGTCACCTCACGCTCGGCGGACAAGATCGCCTGGGCCATCGAACAGGGTGCCGTGGCCGGATTCGGGTCCGATGCCGAGTTCGGAGCCGAGATGTCCGCCGAGGGGGGCGCCGACGTGGTCATCGACAACGTCGGCGCGGCAACCATGCGCCAATCGATGCGAGCAGCGAGGAAAGGTGGGCGCATCGCCATCTGCGGCTCGACCAGCGGGCCGAAGATGGAGTTGACCCTTCCCACTCTGTTCTTTCGCCAGCTCGAGTTGATCGGCTCCTCGATGGCGAACCATGCCCAGTTCGCCCGCGCCGTGACCTGGGTGACCACAGGGGGGGCGAAGACGCCGGTGGGCAAGGTGTTCGACTTCGCCGAACTGCCCGCGGCCCTCGAATACCTCGACGGCGAAGAGCAGGTGGGCAAGGTCGTGATCCGACATCAGGGATGAGCACGCGCACATCTGGCCTGCTGATCGTGATCGGGGCCGTGCTCGTGGTCGTCGGCATCACTCTCCGCTATCTGCCCGGGCTGTTCTCCTGGTTCGGGAACCTCCCCGGCGACATCCGGCGGGAGACCGAGAACACCAGCATCTTCATACCGATCACATCGATGCTGGTGGTGAGCGTGGTGGGCACGCTGATCCTCAACCTGCTGTCCCGTCTGTTCCGGGACAATTAGGGCTCAGCCTTCCGCTGGTTCGGGGATGCGCCCGGTCATGACCACGAGCTCCGACGCCTCGGGGCCGTCGTCCTCGTCCTCGAGGGTCACCCAAATCGAGGGGTACTCGGCCAGCGGGACTCCGGACCAGAGCACGACCGGACCGTCGCCTCCCCGGAGATGGAAGGTGCCGATGCTCACTCCTTCTCCGTCGTCGCTCCACACCCAGCCTTCGTAGTACTGGCCATCGGGCGCCGGGGGCAGCCCCGAGACGTCGAGATGGATCCACCATCCGGCGTCGGTGGACCTCACCGCAGCCTGACCGGTGGCCGACTCCTCGAGCTCGGTGCCGCTCATCGCGACCACGGTGTCGCGCTCCTGGTCGAGGACGCTGATCGTGCTCAGCACCAGGGCGACCACCGCCACCAGGCCCCCGGCCAGAGCCGCGACCATCGGCCACCGCGCCCGACCACCGGGCGCCGCCGCCACCGCCGGCGTGGTCTCATCGCCCAACGCGGCGAGCAAGCCGTCGGCCACCCCAGGGGGTGGCTCGGCCCAGGTCGCCGGGTCGGCGAGCACCTCACGGATCAGGTCCAGACGCTCGTGGTCGAGCGGGGTGTCGGCCGAGCCCGACGCCAGATAGTGCGCGCGTGATTCGTCAGGCGTCATTCAGCTCACTTCTTATACGTCGCCGGCTCATCCACGGTTCGTGACAGGTCACGCCTCCTCCACGTGCTTGAGCATCTCCACCAGCCGCCGATGGGCCCGGTGCGAGCGCGATTTGACCGTGCCCACCGGGATGTCGAGCCGCTCGGCGATCTCGACGTGGGTGAAACCGTCGAAGTGGCTCAGCTTGACCACCTGACGCTCCTCGTCGGGCAACCGGTCGAGCGCCGCCCGAACCTCGAAGACCTCCCAAACCGTCTCCAGCCCTGGTGGAAACGTGGGGACATCGACGTCGTCGGTCACCACCAGGCGGGATCGCCTCCGGTAGATGTCGATCGCGGTACGGCGGGCTATCGCGTAGATCCAGGGTGCGAAGCTGCGCTCGGCGTCATAGGTCGATGCCGCACGCCACGCCTTGACGAATGTCTGCTGGGTGGCGTCGGCGGCGAGGCCGTGCTCGCCCAGGATGCTCATGGAGAGGGCGAACACCGGTCCACCGAATCGGTCGTATACCGCCTTGACCGCGGCTTCGTCGCCGAGCCGGAACCGTTCCAGGACTTCGCGATCCACAGCCGGATTGTGCCAGGTCGTGAACCATGCGCACCCCGGCTGCGTAGTGAGGGGACGAAACCGAGGAGAAGCCCATGAGACGACGCAACTCGACCCTGCTCGCCGCTGCCGCCCTTTTGGTGATCGCCGCCTGCGGGGGCGACACCGAGGAGGGAACCAGTGAGACGACAGTCGCCGACACCGTGGCTGCCACTTCCACAACCGCAGCCGCGGAGGAGACCACCACCACGGCCGGAGGAGCAGAGGAGACCACCACCACCGCCGAGGAGATGGTGGAGGGCGTTCACGGGTCCGAAACCGATCTAGGGACGATCCTGGTCGACCCCGAGGGCTTCACCCTGTACGTGTTCACCAACGACACTGAGGGGACCAGCGTGTGCAACGAAGGCTGCATCGAGAACTGGCCGGCCGTCCCGGCGGACACGCCCATCGGATCCGATCTCGACGCATCCCTGTTCGGGGCGACCACCCGCGACGACGGCACCGAGCAGCTCACAGTCAACGGCCAGCCGCTCTATCTCTACGTCCCCGACGCCGCTCCCGGCGACGTCAACGGCCAGGGAGTGGGAGGCGTCTGGTTCGTCGTCGACACCGACGGCAATCTGATCGGAGGGCCGGAAGCGTCGATCGGGGGCGAGCCCACCGGCGACGACTTCGACTACTAGACCGCCACCCTCGAACCTTCAGGGGCGTCCCCCAGGTGCGACAACTGGGAGACGCCCCTGACGCGTCCCGGCCCGATGCGGCCTTGGCCGGCTGACGCCGGATTGCGTGGAGGCACGCTCCGCCCGTAGCCTCGGGTGCCGATGCAGATCGCGATTCCCACCGAGGCGCCTGGAGAGCGACGGGTCGCCATGACCCCCCAGGTCGCCCTGCGGCTGATCGAGCAGCGTCATCGTGTCGTCGTCCAGGAGGGAGCGGGTGTGGGCGCCGGATTCGAAGACGATGCCTACCGGGCCGAGGGCGTGGAGCTGAGGGCGGATCCCTATCCGGGAGCCAAGGTGGTCCTGGTGGTAGGGCCTGCCACCGCGGCGCAAGCGAGGAAAACCGAGGAGGAAGCGGTGCTGATCGGCTTCCTCAACCCGTTCAGCTCGCCTGATCTGATCCACGAGATGGTGCAACGCCGGATCACCTCTTTCGCCATGGAGGCTGTCCCCCGCACCACCCTGGCGCAGAGCATGGACGCGCTCTCATCCCAGGCAACCGCGGCCGGATACCAGGCGGTGCTCACCGCCGCCGCCGCCACCCCCCGCTTCTTCCCGATGCTGACCACCGCGGCGGGCACCATACCGCCGGTCAAGCTGCTCGTACTCGGCGCCGGCGTCGCCGGGCTCCAGGCGATAGCAACCGCCAAGCGGCTCGGTGCCGTGGTCACCGCCTACGACATCCGCCCCGAAGTGCGAGAGCAGATCGAGAGCCTCGGGGCCCGCTTCGTCTCGGCACCGGTCGACGAGTCGGCGGCCTCGGCCAGTGGCTATGCCAAGGGAGTGGCCGACGAGACCCAGCGGCGGCAGATGGATGCCCTGGCTCCCCACGTCGCCGGCGCCGACGTGGTGATCACCACCGCCCAGGTGCCCGGTATGCCGGCTCCGCTGCTGGTGTCACGGGAGATGGTGGAGCAGATGCGACCCGGTTCGGTGGTGGTCGACGTGGCCGCTCCGGCAGGCGGAAACGTCGAGGTGACCCGACCCGGCGAGACCGTTGTGCACAACGGGGTCAGCGTCATCGGCCCCCTCGACCTCCCGGGGAGGGTCGCCGTCGACGCCAGTCAGATGTACGCCCGCAACCTGACCGCCTTTCTCGCCCGGATGAGCGACGAAGAGGGCAATCTCTCCATCGACTTCGAGGACAGCATCCTCTCCGAGGCGTGCATCACCCACGACGGGCAGGTCCTCCACCCGGTGGTCCGCCGCGCTCTCGGTCTGGAGCCGGAAACATGAACGAACTGGTGGTCGGCATCGTGGTGTTCGTCCTGGCAGCCTTCGTCGGCTTCGAGGTCATCTCCAAGGTGCCCCCGACGCTGCACACCCCGCTCATGTCCGGGGCCAATGCCATCTCCGGCATCACCATTCTCGGCGCGGTCACCGCGGCCGGCCTGGGCATGGGCACCGCAGCGCAGATCCTGGGGTTTCTCGCCGTGGTCACGGCGACGGTCAACGTGGTCGGGGGCTTTCTGGTCACCGATCGGATGCTGGCCATGTTCCGTCGACCCCGAGACAAGCAACGAGACGACACGTGATCGAGCTCATCTACCTGGCGTGTGCGGTGACCTTCATCATTGGGCTGAAGAAGATGAGCGGGCCCCGAACCGCGCGCTCTGGGAACCTCATCGCCGGCATCGGCATGCTGGTGGCCCTGGTCACGGTCCTGATCGACGAGCAGGTGGTCAATTGGGACACGATCGTGGCCGGTCTCCTCGTCGGCACGGTCATCGGGGCGTGGGCTGCGCTCAGGGTGCGGATGACCGCGATGCCCCAGATGGTGGCCGCCTTCAACGGCTCGGGGGGGATCGCCTCGGCGTTGGTGGCAGCGGTGGCCGTGATCGAGGCCGGCTCCACCTCGATCCCGGTGGAGACTGCGGTCACCGTCATGCTCTCCATCGTGATCGGGGCGGTCACCTTCACCGGGAGCTTCGTGGCCTACGGGAAGCTCCAGGGAATCGTCACCGGCCGCCCCTTGCTGTTCAGGGGGCAGCAGGTGGTCAACGGGACCTTGACCGTTGCGGCGATCGGGGTCGGGATCTGGACCCTCACCACCGGTGATCCGGCGGGTTATTGGGTGATCGGCGCCATCTCGCTGGTCATCGGGGTCCTGGCCGTCATCCCCATCGGTGGCGCCGACATGCCGGTGGTGATCTCCCTGCTCAACTCGTTCTCCGGGCTGGCCGCGGCAACCGCCGGCTTCGTCATCACCAACGACGCCTTGATCATCGGTGGCGCACTGGTCGGCGCCGCCGGGTTGATCCTCACCATCCAGATGACCGAAGCGATGAACCGTTCTTTGGCCAACGTCCTCTTTGCCGGTTTCGGCACCGGGGAAGGCGGGGCCGGGGCCGGGACGATGAGCGATCGTCCGGTGAAGCGGGCGGTGGCCGAGGACGCGGCAATCGCGTTGGGGTATGCGCAATCGGTGATGATCGTCCCCGGCTACGGGCTCGCCGTCGCCCAGGCTCAGCACGCGGCGAGGGACCTGGCCGAGGCGCTCGAGGAAAAGGGAATCTCTGTCCACTACGCCATCCATCCGGTGGCGGGGCGAATGCCGGGGCACATGAACGTGCTACTGGCCGAGGCCGACGTGCCCTACGAGCAGCTGCTCGACCTGGAGCAGGCCGACCCGCTCTTCGCCCAGACCGACGCGGTGCTCATCCTCGGGGCCAACGACGTGGTCAACACCTCGGCGAGGGACGACCCGGGCTCGGCGATCTACGGGATGCCGATCTTCAACGTGGACCGAGCCGGCACCGTGATCGTGGTCAAGCGGAGCCTGTCCCCCGGGTTCGCCGGGATCGACAACCCGCTCTTCTACAACGACAACACCCTGATGTACTTCGCCGATGCCAAAGATGCCCTGGAACAGACTCTGGTTGCCCTGCGCGAGGTCTGAGGCGGGTGCACTAGGTTCGGGACCGCCATGAAACGCCATCACGTCGTCCTCGCCCTGCTCGTCCTGGCCCTGGTTCTCACCGCCTGCGCCCCGGGGGCCAACCCCGAGGTGGGAGGGACCGATCCCGCCGGGTTCCTGTTCGGGCTCTGGCACGGATTCATCAGCCCGGTGACCTTCATCATCTCCCTGTTCAGCGACAACGTGAACCTCTACGAGGTGCAGAACAACGGGAACTGGTACGACTTCGGCTTCGTGCTCGGCGCCGGCATCCTCTTCGGCGGCGGTGCGGGAGGTGCACGCCGCAAGCGCTGACCCAGGATCCCGGTCCCGGCCTAGGGATCGATCGGATAGTCCGGGCCGCGGTACCAGCGGAGCACGCGCAAGGCGCGCAGGGTGTTCCACCGGCTCGGCTTGCCCGAGCCCTCCTCCATGGTGAAGTGCTCTCTGCCGGCGTGACGCCCCTGCAGAGGCCAGCGGTGATCGCTGCGACGCTTGCTCTCGATGAGCTCGACGGCCTCCCCGGCTCGAGAATCGGGACTGGTCCCGGCCTCGCGGAGGTAGTCGAGGCCCCGGATCACGTCGTAGTGCCACCGTGGCGGGAAAGCCATCAGCTGCCATCTCTGACTGACCAGCTCGCCGGTGTGCAGCGAGTACATGAGTCGTCGCCGGAGCAGGTACTCGTGAGCGCGGCTTCGGGCCTCCGCCAGGGTCTTGTCGCCGCCCACCGCCCGCTCGTATTCGAGCAGCCCTTCCAGCACCGAGATCGTGGTGTGGAACGAGGACCGGTCCGAGCCGACGCGACAATTCCAGCCGCCGTCCTCCTTCTGTCGTCCCATCAGGACCTCGGGTTGGGGCATCGAGCCGGCGTCTTGGAGGAAGTAGGAGCCGAGGGCGAGGGCCATCCCGGTGATGCAGCATTCCGAGGAGTAATCGAAGAAGGGCCGGTTCTCCCCGCCCATGACCACCCGGTCGCTGACCAGGTCGATGGCGGCCCGGACCTTCGGGTCGGCGGGATCAGGGCCCAGATGCCGCAGGAGGAGCAGGGTGTAGGTGGTGGAGATCCATTTCGGCGAGTAGGCGCCGCCGCCCCAATTCCCGTCGTCGGCCTGGAGGGCGAGGAGCCGAGCGCCCCAACCTTCCTTCGCCACCCTGGCCCGCTCCGCGGCGACCCGGGACGCCGGTTCATCGGTCAGGTCGCGCATCACCTGCCATCGGATCGCCGGATCGGAGTCGAGCAGCCAGTCGAGCAGTCCCACGACCGGGCATTTTCGCAGAGGATGCGAGCCTCGTATCCCAGCCGTCCCATTCTGGTGTGTCAATCGCCAACGCTCGGCCCTGCTCGAGCCATAGACTCATCGAAAGCCGAAGGGAGGCATCGAAGTGGATGACAAACCTGCTGTGACGGGACAGAGATCGGGCCCCGGGCTGCTGGTGATAGGGGCGGGTTTGATAGTCGCCAACTGGATAATCCTCGGACTGCTGGCAGGCGAGTGGAATCCGGGTGCGATCTACATCGCGCTGGCCGCGATGGTGCTGCTCTCCGCTTTCAACATCGGCGGCGTCTCGGTCAGTGCGCGGACCCAGCGGGCGATCGGGATCTTCGTCGGCCTGGCCGCGCTGGTGATCGTCCTGGCCGACCTCCGCTTCGATGGGTTCCCCAGCGATGCCCTGCGGGTGGTCGCCTACCTGGTCTTCGTCGCCGGTGCGGCCCTGATGTTCTGGGGAGCCAGAGAGCTCTCGGACTGATCCCGTCCGACCGGGTTGGCGCCCGGTCCTCTCGACGTTGAGGGGCTGGGTGGGAAATCAAGGGGGCACCCCCATCACGCCTTCGATCGCCCCCGATTCCCGCGACTATCGGCCTGGTCTGTCAGCTCTGGCTGACACCGTGGTTCGATCAGTCTCGATTGTGTGATCTTGTTCGAGTCACCGACCTGACTGCGGCGAGAATCAACGTCCCCAAGACCAAGAGCGCCAATGCAAGCTGGCCGAGGGTGCCGGCGTCGATACCGGTGAAGGGAAGGTCACCGGCGACTATCTGACCTGCGGCGATCGTGGAGTTGGTGGCGACACTGGATGTGGTCACCACCACTCCGAGCACGTCGTCCCCGACCGTGGTGGTGGTCCCGTCCAGCGTGGTGGTGGTCCCGTCCAGCGTGGTCGTGGTCCCGTCCAGCGTGGTGGTCGTCTCGTCCAATGTGGTGGTCGTCACCTGGACGAACACACAGAGCCGGATGTGCGAGATCGCATTCTGCAGCCCGTTGCTGAACGAGTGAGTGCCGTTTCCGTACGGACCCGACTCCTGGACGTTGGTGCCGGATTTCACCGAGATGTCGACGTACTGACCCCCGGTGAGGCCGGCGATCGTGAACCCCACGGTGTGGGACTCGGCCCCGTTGTCCCAGCTGGTCACCGTGATGTCGACTTCGGAGAACGCCGCTGGGCTCTTGGTTCCCAACGTGTTGACCTGGAACTCGACGCAGTTCGAAGGCACCTGTCCGGTGTCCGGTATGTGTGTTCCCTGCGCCGGCTGTCCCCACGCCACCATGACGATCACCAGTGCGGTCAGAGTGGTCGTGACAGCGGCCAGAGTGAGCCGCGACCGATTCGACAACATGAGTTCACCCCTTGTCTCAAAGGGGGGTCGGTCTCACCATTGGCTCCACCGGACCAGAGGGGTGACCGCTTCTGCGGCCCGGTATCTGCGCCTCCCCCGATTCCCTGAAGGCGTGCACGGTGTCACGCATTCGCACTCGTAATCGCTGAGAGGACCGGCTTGGTCGATGATCATCCGAGGGAAGCACGCTTGGACTAGCCATCGAGAGTCCACCTGCCGACGGAGACGTCGCAAATCAACCAGTAGACGACAGGCTCTCGGAAACTAGCCTGTCGCTCCGTGCCCAGGCCCCGCCGCGCCGTTGTGATCTTGGCGACCTCGCTGATCTTCTGCTTGGCGATCTCAACTGCCCTGGCGACCGAGATCGGTCCCAACGACTTCCGTATCTCGCAGATGGGGCCCGACGGCAGTACGAACTTCTCCGCAATCAGTCCTGCGGTCGCCTACAACCCACAGGACGACTTGTACCTCGTCGTTTGGTATGGGGACAACGAAGTCGACAACGAGAACGAGGTCTACGGGAGGCTGATCGGGTCTGACGGGGCGCCGGTCACCGCCCAGTTCCGGATCTCGGACATGGGGCCGAACGGCGACGTCGACTACGACGCGCTCAACCCCGCAGTGGCGTACAACGCAATCGCCAACGAGTTCCTCGTCGTCTGGAGTGGTGACGACGACACCGGCGGGCTGGGCGACAATGAGTCCGAGATCTTCGGACAGCGTCTCCACGCCGACACCGGTCTGCACACCGGGGCCAACGACTTCCGCATCTCCGACGTCGGTCCCCCCGGAAGCCCGGTCAACGGGGCCTCCGAGCCCGAGGTTGTCCACAATCCGAGCGCCAACGAGTACCTGGTGGTGTGGACCGCCGATGAGGGGCTGGGCGGGCTCGCCAACGAAGAGCACGAGGTCTACGGACAGCGACTTTCGGGGACCGGTGGGGAGCTCGGCGCCAACGACTTCCGCATCTCTTCGATGGGACCCGACGGAAACGCGTCGTACGACGCCCTCAGCTCGGCGGTGGCCTACAACTCGATCGCGAATGAGTACTTGGTTGTGTGGTCGGGTGACGACAACACGCCTCCTCTCGTCGAAAGTGAGGAAGAGATCTTCGGCCAGCGGCTCACCTCGACCGGCGCGGCGGTTGGTTCAGACGACTTCCGCATCTCCGACATGGGGCCCGACGGCGACCCCAACCTCGGGGCGTTCCATCCGGCCGTGGTGCACAACCCGGGGTCCAACGAGTTCCTCGTGGTGTGGGAGGGCGACGACAACGTCGCGACGATCGACGAGGAGTTCGAGGTGTTTGGCCAACGTCTCTCGGCGACGGGC
>DASUSU010000090.1:0-4716 GCA_036374915.1 Acidimicrobiia bacterium
GTGATCGAACCGCTCGATTTCTGGTGGGCCCCGCTCGGGCCGGGGATGGTGCTGGCCTACCTGGTCATCCTCGTCGGCGGCCTGCTCATCACGCGACGTCTCCGCCTCCTCACCATGGCGGCGGCTTTCTGGGTCACCCTGGTCGCCGGGATCGGTGTCCTCGCCGTCTCCGGCCACTGCATGACCGCGGCGTGGGCGTTGCAGCCGGTGTGCGGGACCTCGTTCTGGTGGGTCATCGCCAGCTCGCCCGAGGTGCTCATCTTCCTCTTCTTCATGATCACCGACCCGAAGACGATTCCGCAGGGCGCGGGGTCGCGAGTGGCGTTCGCGGTCAGTCTCGCCCTGGTCTGCACCCTGCTCATCGCCCCGCAGACGACCGAGTTCGGAGCCAAGGTCGGTCTACTCGGCGGTCTGGTCCTGATGACCCCGCTTCGCCTCGCCTTCGATCGGTTGGCCGAGTGGCTGGATCTGCTCGGGCTGCGGCCCGGAGTCGCCCCGGCTCGGACGTTCGCCCGCGGGACCGCGATCGGCGCCCTGCTCGTGGTGGTCTCGGTGGGGATCGTGGCCGCCGGCGCCCCGGCGCGGGACACTGCCGAGGCGGCGACCACAACCCCGATCGAATCCGAAGTCGACATCGACCCGACCATGCTGCCTCCGGTCACGGTGAGTGCCGAGGCCGAGGCTCTGAACGCGGACGTCGATCCCGATGCCCTGGCAGTGTTTCTCGCCGAGGCGCTCGCCATCGAGGGCGAAGCCCTGCGCACCGGCGACACCTCCCTACTCCGCGCCGCCGATGATGCGGAGCGTCTCCTCGCCATGGAGAGAATGGTCGAGATCGCAGCTACCAGGGGCGAATTGGTGGTCCCGGAGCACGCTTTCGACAGCCTCCATCTCGACGTGGTGTTCACCGATGGGCCGCAGGGCGGGGCCAGTCTCGGTTTGACCGCAACCGGGACCGTCGAACACGTGACCTACGATGCGAACGGGGTCGAGCAGGGTCGGGAGAGCGAGACCTTCGCCACCACCTTCGTGATGAGTCAGGGGGCGGGGCAGAGATGGCTGATCGTGGCGGAGGTCGACGAATGAAGGACAACCCGGTGATCGAGGTCTTGGGGCGTCGGCTCCGGCTGGCGGTGATCGGGGGCGGCCCGGGGAGCTTCATCGGAGCAATGCATCGCGCCGCCGCCCGGCTCGACGATCGCTACGAATTGGTGGCCGGGGCCCTCTCCTCCGAGCCAGAGCGCTCCCGCGCCGCCGGGATCGAGATCGGGCTGGAGACGGATCGGTCCTACGGCGACGGGCTCGAGCTTCTCGACGCCGAAGCCTCCCGACCCGACGGGGCCGAGGTGATCTCGATCATGACCCCCAACGACAGCCACCATCTCTATGCCGGGAAGGCTCTGGACCTTGGCTTCGACGTCATCTGCGACAAGCCGCTCACCAATACGCTGGAGGAGGCGCTCGACCTCGTCGGCAAGGTCAGAGAGACCGGTCTCGTCTTCTGCCTCACCCACAACTACACCGGGTATCCCATGGTCCGGCAGGCCAAGGCGATGGTCGAGGACGGCCAATTGGGCGTGATCCGCCTGGTCCAGGTCGAGTACGTGCAAGGGGGAAAGGCCGACGAGAACGATCCCGAACCCGGGGACGGCCTGCCCTGGCGCTACGACCCGGTGCGGGGAGGCCCGTCGCTGGTGATGGGGGACATCGGGACACACGCCCACAACCTGGCCCGGTTCATCACCGGCCTCGAGGTGGAGGAGGTCGCCGCCGAGGTGGGCGCCATAGTCCCCGGCCGGTTGGTCGACGACTATGCGGCCGCGATGCTCCGCTTCGACAACGGGGCGCGTGGCACGTTCTGGGTGACCCAGGCCGCGGCCGGCGTGGAGAACTGCCTCCGGATCCGGGTCTCCGGCACCAAGGGGAGCGCGGAGTGGAATCAGGAGAGCCCGACCCGGCTCGTCTTCACCCCTCTTGACGGCCCGGCCGAGTCGAGGACCCCGAACGGCCCCGGCACTCTTCCCCTGGCCGCTCGATCGACTCGGATCGTGGCCGGGCATCCCGAGGCGTTTCTGGAGGCGTTCGCCAACCTCTACTCCGACGCGGCCGAGGCGATTGCCGCCCGTCGCAGCGGCACCGACCCCGACCCGCTCGCTCTGCACTTCCCCGACGTGGTCGACGGGGCGGTCGGCATCGGGTTCGTGCAAGCTGTGATCGCGTCGAGCGAGGCGGGTGGAGCCTGGACCGGCTCGGCACTGGAGATCTAGGCCAGGGTCATCACCTGATCGGGCCGGAGCAGGAACGGGGGAAGATAGGCGGGGATGTTGGAGAGAGGGAGCACGTCGTCGTGCAGCCCGATTCCCAGCTCCTCCTTCATGAAGGCACGACGCGCCTCGATCCGGCGCCAGGCGTCGGGATAGCTGGCGGCGAGCTCGGCGCGCAGCCCTTCGTCGGCGAGGGCGATCCCATCCTCGATGTTGGTGGTGAAGTAGTCGGTCCCGGTGGCGGGGATGATGTCGACCTGCAACGCCATCCCCGAGGCCAGCGCGACGTCCGATCCCGGTCCCACCGGCGAGTTGACCCACTCGTCGAGATGTATCTGATGACCCGGGTTGAGGAAGATCCCGAAGAAGGGGTCGCCGAGCCGGCGGTCGATGATCTCCTGGAGCACCGCCCCGGTCTGCCCGATGCGGATCGCCTCGTACCACTCGGCCACCGCGGCGAAGTAGGGGGCTACCAGCCGGTCGACGTAATCGCCGATCCCGGCGGGCAGCTCGCCCGGGCCTTCCGCCACGAACCCGGCCCGGCAGTTGAGGGCGCCCCAGATCCCGAAGGCCACGGTGAATCGGTCACCCCTCTCGATCGGGCGGTCGCCCGGGCTGAGCAGCCCGAGTGATGCCCTCGGGCCGGCTGTGAGCATGAGATGGCAGGAGAGCGGCATCCCGTTCCACTCGAGCAGTCGGACCGCCTCCTGCTCGGTGATCCCGGGGCGGAGACCGAAGAGGAGACGACGCACTCCACTCGAGGTGTGACAGGCGGCGTATTCGAAGGCGGCGAGCTGCTCCACCTCGTTGATCACCCTGAGCCCGTCGCCGGCCCCGATCAGGATGTCGGTGGCGTTCTCCACCAGCCCGCCGGTCATCTGGCGCAACTCGTCGACGATGAACGCCGGTACGTCGATCGGGCCCACGTCGGCGAAGGCCTTCCAGCCGACCACCCCGACCCGGGTCCCCTTCCCGATCCCCTCCTCCCCGAGGATCTCGCCCAGGGAGCGAGAACGGTCCCGCGGCTGGCTGGGGAGGCTGAGCTCCTGATACAGATGCCGGCGCATTGCCACCGGGGCGGCGGCGGCCATCCCCCAGCACTCGTTGCCCACCAGGATCGCAGGATCGTCGTCCCGGCCGACCACGAGGACCGCCTCCTCGAAGCGGGGGTCGAACCCGGTGAGGTAAGAGAGGTTGGCGCTGTGCTCACGATCGGCATAGACGACCAGCCGGTCGTAGCCGCGCTCGGTCATCCGTTGCCTCAGCCGCCGGAGACGGTCCCGGTAGACGGCGGGCGGGATCTCCGGTATCGAGGTGGGCATGCCGAAGTCGGGCAGGTCGACCCGGCGCAGGACGGCCCGGCTCATCGGGTCACCACCCCGCTCTCCCGGTCGATGATCACGAACTGGTTGGTCCTCACATTGAGCCATGGCCCCTTCTCGCCGTCGGGCCACTGCACCCGCACCTCGACCGTCTCCGCCTCACCCAAGCCGAAGTGGGTCCAGCCCATCTGACCGCCGGCGTGGCCGCCCCCGACGGTCAGCTCCCGCTGCACCACCCGGTTCCCGATCCTGACCTCGACCCAGGCTCCGACCGCATCGGGGTTGGGGGCGGGCTGGCGAAGCCGCAACTGCACCCAATCCCCCATAGCGACCGGCCGATTCGCATCTCCCCACCCCACGTTGCGCCACAACTCGATCCCGACCCGGCGGTTGACCTCGACCAGGTCGAGCATGCCGTCGAGGTTGAGGTCGACCAGGGCCGCGCCGCGCGCCCTGGCGAAGTTGACGATCCCGGCCGCCTCGGCCGCTTCGGTGAAGGTCCCGTCCGGGTTGCCGAGCAGGAGGTTGCTCGGGTCCTCCGCGGCGAAGTCGGGCTGCGCCTCGACGTTGCCCTTGGACACGTACAGGTCGACCAGCCCGTCGTTGTTGACGTCGCGGAACTCGGGGTGCCAAGCCGTGGATGGGCGTACCACGTCGCCTGCGTAGGGACGATGGGCGGTGACGCCTCGGTCGAAGGCGATGTCGGTGTACTCCGGGCGAGACCGGTCTCCGGACAGGGTCTGCAGCTTGTTGTCGGACTGGCTGGTCAGGAACACCTCGGGCAGCCCGTCCCCGGTCAGGTCATGGCTGGCTATCCCCATCCCCCAGATCTGCATCGACTGCCATCCCTCCTCGTGGGTATAGAGACGAGGTGGATTCCCGGGCTCCACTCGCCAGAGCTGCTCTTCGCCGTCCCGGTAGTAGTGCCGGTCGTTGGCGGTCCGCAGGTCGCGGCGCCCGGAGCGGTCCCAGTCGCTGAACAGGATCGACAAGGTGCACCACCCCGGGCTGAGCGGTTGAGGCTCCCCATAGGTCGAGCCGTCAGGGCGGAACAGGTAGTTGTCCGAGCACGAGCCGGTCTGGGCGCCGTCTTGGTCGAGATCGACGTAGTTGCCGAAGGCGAGCGTGGG
>DASUSU010000091.1:0-3983 GCA_036374915.1 Acidimicrobiia bacterium
CGAGGTCATGGCGTCGAATGCGTCGGCGACGAGGATGATCCGGCTCAGGATCGGGATCTCCTCGGCGACCAGGCCGAAGGGGTAGCCACTGCCGTCGAAGCGCTCATGGTGATAGAGGATGGCTTCGGCCACCTTGGGGTCGAGACGGTTGCGGGTCATGGCGAAACCGAGCTCCGGGTGGCGGTTCATCAGCTCCCGCTCGGTCTCGTCGAGGGGCCCGGGCTTGCCCAGTATCCCCGGGTCGAGGTGAATCTTGCCCACGTCGTGGAGGATCCCGGCTAGGGCGAGCCGGTCGAGATCGATCTCGCCCAGACCCAGCCCGGCGCCCATGCTCACGGCGAGATCGGAGACCCGGTGCACGTGGCCGTGCAGGTCTTCGATCACGTCTTCCATGACCTCGATCAGTATGTCTCTCGGTAGTTCCCGCAATGCAATCACCCGACGCAGAAGTCTGATCGGACCGCCCCGGATCGGGTATGGGCCTAAGGGACTATATGCCCGTGGCATTGTGGACTAGTGCGACGCCGGGGGAGGGGCGGGTGGTGAGTTGGAGCCGGGGTTCTCGTGGGTTAAGTTATCGCCCCAGCGAGACGCGCTCATCAAGAGCGGTGGAGGGACAGGCCCTTTGAAACCGCGGCAACCGACTCGAACGGTGCCAATGCCTGAACGATGAGTGGCCGAGGACGGCTATCCGTCGCGGTGCTCGGAAGAGCGCGTAGGACAGGAGAAACCGTCATATGAGAGATCGAGACTTCGGGTTCGACACCCGCCAGATACACGCCGGGCAGCGTCCCGACCCGGAGACCGGGGCGAGGGCGATGCCGATATACGCCACCACGTCGTTCGTCTTCGAGGACGCCCAGCAGGCCGCCGACCTGTTCTCCCTGCAGAACTTCGGCAACATCTACACCCGGATCGGAAACCCGACCACTGCCGCCTTCGAGGAGAGGATGGCGTCGCTGGAAGGAGGTCTGGGCGCCCTGGCCACGGCCTCGGGGCAGGCGGCGCAGCTGATCTCGATCTTCACCTTGTGCAACGCGGGCGACGAGATCGTGGCCTCCCGGTCGCTCTACGGCGGCACCTTCACCCAGTTCGACGTGACCCTGCGCCGAATGGGGATCAACGTGACCTTCGTCGACATCTCCGACCACGCCGCGGTGAAGGAGGCGATCAACGAGAAGACCAAGGCTCTGTACGGGGAGACGATCGGCAATCCGGCGGCAGACATCCTCGACATCCGGTCGGTGGCCGACATCGCCCACGACAACGGGATCCCCCTCATCGTGGACAACACCTTCGCCACCCCCTACCTGTGCCGACCGATCGAGCACGGGGCCGACATCGTGGTGCATTCGGCCACCAAGTTCATCGGGGGCCATGGAGTCGCCATCGGAGGGGTGATCGTGGAGTCGGGTCTCTTCCCGTTCGACAACGGGAAGTTCCCCGGGATCACGGAGCCTTCGCCCGCCTATCACGATCTGATGTTCTGGGAGAACTTCCGGGAGTACGCCTATCTGATGAAGGCGCGGGTCGAGACCCTGCGCGACACGGGAGCCTCGCCCTCCCCGTTCAACTCGTTCATCCTGCTTCTCGGTCTGGAGACCCTGTCGCTGCGCATGTCGCGGCACACCCAGAACGCGCGCCGCGTCGCCGAGTTCCTCGACCAGCACCCCGATGTGGCCTGGGTTCGCTACCCGATCTTCCCCGACAACCCGTGGACCGACCTCGCCGCCAAGTACGTGCCCGAAGGCCCGGGAGCGGTGTTCACCTTCGGGGTCAAGGGAGGCTTCGACGCCGCGGCCCGGTTCATCGCCGGGGTCGAGCTCGCCTCCCATCTCGCCAACGTCGGGGACGCCAAGACCCTTGTCATCCATCCGGCCAGCACCACCCATCAGCAGGTGCCGGTGGAGGAGCGGAGGGCGGCCGGGGTGAGCGACGAGATGATCCGGATCTCGGTCGGTCTCGAGGACATCGACGACATCCTCTGGGACCTGGGCCAGGCCCTGGAGGGGGCAGGGCAATGACTGTCCTGGTCGAGGAGGCGACTGCCCTGGAGCGTCTCCAGATAATCCAGTCGGCGCGCAGTGTGGCGCTGGTCGGTGTCTCGGCCAACGTGCTCCGCTCCTCGAACTTCGTGGCCGCCTATCTGGTCCGGACCGATCTGGACATGTACCCGGTCAACCCGATGTACGAGGAGATCCTGGGTCTGCGCAGCTACCCCTCGTTGGCCGACCTTCCCGTCGTCCCCGATATCGTCGACGTGTTCCGCCGACGCGAAGAGCTCCCCAATGTGGTCGAGGAGGCGATCGCGGTCGGGGCCAAGGTGGTCTGGTTCCAGCTCGGGCTGCGACACGACGAGGCGGCGGCCCGGGCGGTCGAGGCAGGTCTCCAGGTCGTCCAGGATCGATGTCTCAAGATCGAGCACGCCCGTTTCTCGGGAAAGCTCCATCTGGCCGGGTTCAACACCGGGGTCATCTCGTCACGAAGGAGACGGCCCCTGTAGCGCGGATTCAGTGGGCCGCTCAGAGGTAGGCCCGGGCCACCTGCATCGCCTTCTCGGCGTAGTCGCCGCTGACCTTGAGATTCGTCTTCTCCGGTCTGATCCTCCGCACCGCGATCCGGGCCCAGTCCGAGGCGGACCCCTTGATCAGCTGGTCGGTGTCCTCCGGGCCGTAGACCCACTTGGCGTAGGCGGGGCCGATGACCTCGACCCGGATCGGCTCGTAGTCCTCCCCGGCGTGCTTGAAGGCGTGGGGGAGTGTCTTCCAGCCCAGCCAGCAGACATGGCGGATCCTGGCGGTGTCCTCGACCTCGAGCCCGAGCGTGGCGTAGATGTCGAGACCGTGCATCCAGGTCTCCATGAGTCGAAACGTGGCGAAGGTGCGGGCGCTCATGTCGCCTTCGATCCACTCGATCCGGTCCGCGGCGTCCATGTGGGAGAGCGGCTCCACCACCTTGGCCCGGCCTCCCCGCCACCATTCGATCACGTCCTGGGGGCGCATCCCGCGTCCCCTCTTGATCGCCTCGTTCTTGAGCGGGGCCAGGTCGGGGGCGGTCTGCCAGCGTTTCAGCTTGTCGCCGCCGGCGATGGTGTCGGCCGCCAGCTCCTCGTAGTCGGCGAGGTGGGCGATGGTGTCGCGCACCGTCCACGGCTTGGAGGGCGTCACCATGTCCCAGATCTTGATCGGGATCCTCTGCAGCGACTGGTCCAGGAACTGCTGTTCAGCTACGAGATCGGAAAGGATGTCGCGCACGTCCCGATTGTAGCCGGTGACAGGTTTCTAGTCCCAGGCCGAAACCCACGCTTACCAGGGTCTTTCCGCGTGCTCCTCGGTCATCGGCTCGGGGAGGTGGGTCGGCTTGTGAGCTGCGGAGATGTCGTTGAGATGGTCGATGAGAGTGCGAAGCCGGCCGAAGCTCCGGCGATCGAAGACGAACGCCACCCGGTGCAGGTCGACGGCGTCGCCCTCGTCGATCTCGGCCTGACCGGGCGGGACCTTCTCGATGGCGCCCTCCACCACGATGTCGGCGAACTCCTCGTTGAGCCGGTCCAGCATCTGGTCGGAGGGCTCCTCCCTGAGTCTGAGGACCAGCTTCCCGCCTGCATAGCGTTGCGAGTGGTAGTTGCTGTAGAAGTGCCATATGTGCTCGGCGGCGGCCCTTTCGTCCGTGGTGTGGAGGAAGAGGGCGAGGTCGGAGGGGCTGATCAGCCCCCGGTCGAGCTGTTGTGTCTTCATGAACTCGATCATCGGCCCCCAGTAGTCGGTCCCCTCGGCCTCGAGGAGGACGATCGGGTGGAGGTCGCTCTTACCGGTCTGGACCAGGGTGAGGAGCTCGAAGGTCTCATCCAGTGTGCCCCAGCCTCCGGGGAGGAGCACGAATGCGTGCGCCTCCTTGACGAAACCGAGCTTCCTGGTGAAGAAGTACTTGAAGTTGACCACTCGCTCGGGGGCGATGTGGAGATTGGCCGCGTCTTCGAACGG
>DASUSU010000092.1:0-3876 GCA_036374915.1 Acidimicrobiia bacterium
CCGGGATCGAGATGAGGAGACGGCGCGTCTGCTCGGGCTCCTCGACTCCAGACCGGATCCCGACGCCAAGATCGGGACTATTCGCCGCATGACCCGGAGACGGAAGCTCCGCATCGCGGCACGGGACATCCTGGGCCAGGCGGACACCGCCGCAACACTGCGTGCGCTGACCGACAGTGCCGACGCCGCTGTGACCGGCGCCCTCCACGTCGTCACCAAAGGCGACGCTACGGGATTCTGTGTCATCGCCATGGGCAAGTGGGGAGGTGGGGACCTCTCCTATGGCTCTGACCTCGATCTCATGTACGTCTTCGAGGATGAGTCGCAGCGGGACGAGTCATTCCACATCGCCGCCGAGCTGGCCAAGGTGCTATCGGAGCCGAGCCGGCATGGCGAGGCCTACTCGCTCGATGCCGACCTGAGGCCGGAGGGACGCAAGGGCCCCCTCGCCCGGTCTCTAGAGAGTTACCGCCGCTATTACGAGGAGTGGGCCGAGCCCTGGGAGATGCTGGCCCTGGTCAAGGGGCGGATCGCGGTGGGCGATCCGGCCCTCGGGGCGAAGTGGACCGAGATGGCGGGCGAGTTCTTGTGGCGGGAGGACCTCCCGGCGGGGTTCCTCCGCTCGATTCGGGAGATCAAGGCCAGGGTCGAGAACGAGCGCATTCCGGCAGGCGAGGATCCCGACTACCACCTGAAGCTGGGGCGGGGCAGCATCAGCGACATCGAGTTCCTGGTCCAACTCCTCCAGCTGAGGCATGGTGCCGCCATCCCCGCCCTGCGGGTCCCGGGCACGCTCGAGGCGCTGGACGTGCTGGCCGGGCACGATCTGATCGAAGACGGCGAGCTTCGATCGCTGCGCGATTCGTACTTGTTCTGCACCACCACCCGACTCCGGCTCCATCTCCAGGTTGGACGCGCGATGGACTCTCTCCCCACCGATCCCGACGACCTGCGCAGTCTCGCCGCATCTCTCGGGTTCGACCGACCCGCCGAGCTGAGGGACGAGTACCGACGGGTGACGAGAAGGGCCCGGCGCGTCTTCGAGACCCGCTTCTACGACTGACCTCGGTTCCCCTGGTTAGCCTCCCCGTCATGATCAGCCCGGATCGACTCGACGGGTTGGTGGAGAGCATCATTCCCCAGGCGATCGAGCTGCGCCGGCTGCTCCACCGACACCCGGAGCCGGCCAACGAGGAGCACGAGACCACCGCCCTCATCGCCGCCTCCCTCGACGAGAACGGCATCGCCTACAACGACCGGCGCCCGGCCACGGGGCTCTGGCTCGACATCGGCCCCGACCCGCGCATCGGGTTCCGTGCCGATCTCGACGCCCTACCCATCGTCGAGCCCGAAGAGAACGCACCGAGGTCCCAGAACCCGGGATGGATGCACGCCTGTGGTCACGATGCCCATGCCGCCATCGCGTTCGGCATCGTGCTCGCGCTGAGCCGGACCGACCTGCCCGCCGGCGTCCGGGTGCTGTTCCAACCGGCCGAGGAGACGTTCCCCGGGGGCGCCTCCCAGTACGTCGACGAGGGCCTGGTCGACGGTCTGAAGGGGATCCTCGCCTTTCATGTCGACCCGTCTCTGGAGACGGGCAAGGTGGGAAGCCGGGTCGGCCCCATCACCGCCAGCGCCGACAGGTTCACAGTGGTGCTCGAAGGTCCCGGCGGTCACACCGCTCGGCCCCATCAAACGGTCGACCTCATCGCGGATGCAGCCCGCCTCGTCCACGAGTTGCCCGGAGTGCTCAGACGGACGGTCGACGCGCGGAGCACACTCACCGTTGCCTTCGGGTCGATTCAGGGTGGCCGCTCCGCCAATGTCATCCCGACCCGGGTCGAGCTGCAGGGGACGGCCCGTACCCTGGATCGCAGTCTCTGGGAGAACCTCCCCGGACTGATGGACAGGGCCATCGGCGGTCTCATGGCGTGGTCGGGAGCCGGCTATCACCTCGACTACCTGCAAGCGATCCCACCTGTGGTCAACGACCACGTCGTGGTCCAGGCGGCCACCGCCGGCATTGCCCATGCCCTCGGGGCCGAGGCGGTGGTCCCCACCGAGCCCTCGATGGGAGGTGAGGATTTCGCCAACTACCTGGCCGTGACCCCGGGAGCACTGCTGCGTCTGGGATCGTCGGGCAAGGGAAACGACCTGCACTCGCCCGGGTTCGTGCTCGACGAGGCGACGATCGGAGTCGGGATCCGCGCCGGGGTGGCGGCAATGCTCGGTCTCGTCGAGGGCCTCTGACCCGGAGGCGCCACATGGGATGGTGGTTACCATCCTCCCCGTGGCGACCAAGAGAGAGGCCCAGAAGGACCCATCGCTCTACGAGCCTCACATCGGCGAGACCCGTCAGTACTGGCGGGACATCATCCTCGGCGTCAACGACGGCCTGGTCTCGATGTTCCTCCTCGTCGTCGGGGTGGTCGGAGGGGGTCTGGACACCGGCCCTGTCCTGCTCACCGCGCTCGCCGGGGCCCTGGCCGGGGCCGTCTCCATGGCCGCCGGCGAGTACCTCGCCACCAAGTCCCAGGATCAGGTGCTCGAAGCCGAGCTGAGGCTGGAGCGAATTCACATTCGGGATCACCGGCAACAGGAGCTCGACCAGCTCAGGGAGATGTTCGGCGACATGGGTCTTCGTGCCGAGGACGTCGACATGGTGGTGACCGCGTTCGATCATTCCGACGAGGCAATCCTCAATGCGATGAAGGCGCTCGAGTTCGGGTTCGTCGAATCGGAGCGGCGGTCGCCCTATCTGGCGATGCTGGCCTCCGGGGCTCTCTTCATGGTCGGCTCGCTGCCCTCGATCCTCCCCTTTCTCTTCATCGACTCGGTCGGAGTCGCTCTGGCCTGGGCCACGGTGCTCGCCCTGGGCGGGCTGTTCGTGGTCGGCGTGGTCAAGGCCCGAGTCGCCAAGCACGGCTGGCTCGGCTCGGGTTTGGAGAACATGCTGATCGCCGGGGTCGGGGGTGTGATCGCCTGGCTGATCGGTAACCTCGTCGGAGCCGCGTTCGTCTAGAAGTCGCGCTTGCTCTAGCTAGCAGCTAGCTGTATGCTTGCAGTAAGTGAACGAGAGCAAGCACACCGATCTCGGGGCCTTCATCCGGCAGCAGCGGGAGAGGGCCAACCTCTCGCTCCGTCGGCTGGCAGAGCGTGCCGAGATCTCCAATCCCTATCTGTCGCAGATAGAGCGTGGCATCCGCAGACCCTCGGCCGAGATACTCAGCCGGTTGTCGCGGGCGCTGGAGATCTCCGCCAACACCCTCTACTCGAGAGCCGGCCTCATCGACGGGCCGCTGGAGTCACCGACGATATTCGAGGCCATCGAAGCCGACCGGCTGCTCAGCCCGAGTGAGAAAAAAGTGCTGCTCGACATGTACCACGCGCTGATCCAGTCCAACGGATCAGTCGCCCGACACCCCGAAAAGGAGTGACTATGAAAGCCAAGAACATCCTCTATGCCGCCGTCGGCGCCCCGGTCGTCGCCGTCCGCAAGGTAGGCGACAAGGTCGAAGGCCTTCGCTCCAAGCTGAGCGAGGAAGCGACCGGATACGGCCAGGCCGCCGAGAAGGCGTTCGACGAGTGGGCCGCCGAGGGAGAGAAGGTCGTGAGCCGGATCTCCGACGGCAAGGTCGTCGACGAGATCACGGCGAAGGTCGATCTCGACCAGGCCAAGGAGCAGGTGAGCAAGCTGCGGGACCAGCTCGAGGAGATGCTGTCCACGTGGCGGACCTCGTTCCGTCCGGAGAAGCCGGAGGAGAAGGCGGTGGAGAAGGTGGAGGCTGAGCCGGCCAAGGCTCCTGCCAAGAAGCCAGCCACCCGCAAGCCCGCGGCCAAGACCAGCGCCAGCAAGCCCTCGGCTGCCAAGACCAC
>DASUSU010000093.1:0-5047 GCA_036374915.1 Acidimicrobiia bacterium
GCTGTCAGAGAACGTGGGAACATGCCGTCCCGAAGACAGCAGCGGCGGGACCGCGCATCGCGCTCATGTTCCGCCACTTCTACATATGAGGTCTCAGCCCAGCTTCGCCCGCGCTCTGTCAATCCGTTCCAGGGTCCTCTCCCTGCCCAGCGCCGAGATCGACTCGAACAGCGGAGGGCTCACCGAGGAGCCGGTGACCGCCACCCGCAGCGGTTGGAGACCCTTGCCCGCTCCCATACCCAGCTCTTCCAGCATGGCACGCAACGCCTCCTCGATGCTCTCCGCGACCCAAGGATCGACCGCGCCGAGACGCTGCGCTGCCGTATCGAGGATGCCGGCGACCCCCTCTTTGCTCATCACCTTCTCCCAGGAGGCGGGGTCGTACTGGTCGAAGTCCTCGAAAAGGAACACCACCTGCTCCCCGGCCTCGGGGAGAAGGCGGGTTCGCTCCTGAACCAAGTCGGACACGGTCTCGAAACGGGCCCACTCGGCATCGTCGAGTGCACGCCCCACCGCCGCCTCGACATGAGGTCGCACCCTGTCCCGAAACACCTTGGGGTCCATGGCCCGCATGTACTCCCCGTTCATCCACGACAGCTTGTCCGGGTCGAACACCGCCGGGTTGGAGGAGACGTCGGACAAGTCGAAGGCGGCGACGGCCTCGTCCCGGGAGAAGATGGTTCGGTCACCGTCGATCGACCATCCGAGCAGGGACAGGTAGTTGAACACGGCGTCGGGCAGATAGCCGGTGTCCCGGTAGTGGGAGAGGGCGGTCTCACCATGCCGTTTCGACAGCTTCTTCCCGTCGGGGCCGAACAGAAGAGGGAGGTGGGCGTAGACCGGCTCGGCGGCGCCCAGGGCACGGGTGAGCAGGACGTGTTTCGGAGTGGAGGGAAGCAGATCTTCGCCACGGGCGACATGGGTGATCTCGTAGTCGACGTCGTCGACGGTCGAGGCGAGGTGATAGGTGGGGGTGCCGTCGCTGCGGAGGATGACGAAGTCGTCGATGTCCCTCCCCTCGAAGCTGACCGACCCTCGGACCAGATCGTCGAAGACGACGGCCTCGTCCTGGGGGACCGAGATCCTGATCACCCCGCCTTCGGCCGGGGGGCTCTCCGGTCGCCGGATGTAGTGACCGGGATGGAGCCGATCTGCCTGCGCCTTCTCCCGAAGCGCTTCCAGCTCCTCGGTGGTGCGATCGTCGTGGTAGGCGGCCCCTGAATCGACCAGAGTCGCCGCCACCGCCTGATAACGCTCCAGCCGATCGGACTGGCGGTAGCTCCCGTGCGGCCCGCCCACCTCGACCCCCTCATCCCAGTCGAGCCCGAGCCATCGGAGCGAGTCGAGGATGTCCGCCTCGAACTCGGGGGTGGAGCGCTCCCGGTCGGTGTCGTCGATGCGCAGGATGAAGGTCCCACCCCGATGCCGGGCGTACAGCCAGTTGAACAGGGCCGCCCGGGCGTTGCCAACGTGGAGATAGCCGGTAGGCGACGGGGCAACCCGGAGCCGTACCGTCAACGGGAGACCACCCGATTCTCCAGGACCCCGATCCCGTCGATCTCGACCTCCATCACATCGCCGGGGACCACCCGGCTGATCCCGGCCGGAGTCCCGGTGAGGATCACGTCGCCGGGAAGAAGCGTCATCACCGCGGTCACGTATTCGAAGATCTCGGCGACGCCGAAGACCATGTCCGAGGTGAAGCCTGCCTGACGCACCTCGCCGTTCACCCGGCAGATGACGGCCAGTTTCTCCAAAGGATCGAGTTCGGTCTCGATGGCCGGGCCCAAGGGGCAGAAGGTGTCGAATCCCTTGGCCCGGGCCCATTGCCCGTCCTTCATCTGGAGGTCGCGGGCGGTGACGTCGTTGGCGGCGGTGTATCCCATGAGATAGGCAGAGGCGTCCTCGGCCTTCACGTGACGGGCCACCCTGCTGACCACGGCGGCCAGCTCGGCCTCGTGCTGGACGTCGTTGGAGATGGGCGGGTGGACGACGCTGGCCTCGGGGCCGATCACCGACGTGGCCGGCTTGAGGAAGATCAGCGGCTCGTCGGGCACCTCACCGCCCCGCTCCGCCGCATGGTCCACGTAATTCCGCCCCACCGCGACCACCTTGGTGGGCAGGACCGGGGCGAGCAGTTGGGCCGTCTCCCAGGGCACCACGGTCTCGGTGGGCTCCCAGGCGACGAACGGGGTGCCGCGATAGACCAGCACCCCTTCGGTGTCGGCCACCCCATAGGCGATGTCGTCGCCGGCCTTGATCCGTACGATCTTCATCGGGCCGACAGGGCCTGGCGGATCTGGTCCGGCTTCAGGACGATGAGGTCGCGGTCGATCTCACCCACCGCGGTCTGCCCTGGCCGTCCCTCGTGGGGCACCGCCGCGAGCCACCGCTCCCTGCGCTCGATGATCTCGGGTGGTGCCTCGTAGCCGAACCCGCACAGAGCCAGAGCCACCTCCAGGTCCTCCTGGGAGGGAGCCCGACCCCGGGCTCCCGCCCGGGCCATGGTCAGGGCGGCCAGAACCGCTCTGAGGTCGGGATCGTCGTCGGGCAGATCCGCCGAGTTGACCAGTCGCAGCGCATAACCACCGTCCGGGGTGTACTGACCGAACCGACCCCCTTGGGGGACCTCGGCGGGCGAGGTGGGAATGCCGGGTTTGATGTCCGGGCTCCAGCGTCGTGCCGCAGGAGGCTGGAGGACCGAGCGCGGCCGTTCCTGGGCGCTCGCCCCGATATTCGGCTGTTGGCCCACTAGTGAACCGCCTCGCAACTATTCGTGGTGTCTCCCACCCTGCCTACGCGACGGACCACTAGACGAAGCTGAGCCAGTGGCGGTATTCGGGGATCTTCGCCGCGACCACGTCGGAGAACAGATCCTGGGCCTTGCGCGTCACCGGGCCCGGCTCACCGGAGCCGATCACCCGGCCGTCGATCTCCCGCACCGGGGTCACCTCGGCTGCGGTGCCGGTGAAGAACACCTCGTCGGCGGTGTACAGGCTGCCCCGGGCCAGGTCGATCTGGATCACCTCGAACCCCTCCTCCTCGAGAAGCTCGATCACCGAGTTGCGGGTGATCCCCTCCAGGATCCCCGACGACACCGGCGGGGTGTAGATGGCGCCGTTGCTCACAGTGAAGATGTTCATCCCGCTCCCCTCGGAGACCGAACCTCCATCGTTGAGCATGATCGCCTCGTCGTAGCCGTTGCGCAGCGCCTCCTGCTTGGCTAGGACCGAGTTCAGGTATTGGCCTGAGCCTTTGGCCGTCGGGATGAAGCTGTTGTGCGAGATCCGTCGCCAGCTCGACACCGTGGTGGTGATCCCGTTCTGGACCCCATGGTCTCCCATGTAGCTGCCCAGGTAGAACGCCGCCATGTAGTTGTGCACCGGGCTCGCCTTCGGATTGATCCCAAAGGCGCCCGCACCGTAGAAGACGAAGGGCCGGATGTAGGCCGACTCCAGGTCGTTGACCCGCAACAGCTCGAGACAGGCCTGGTCCATCTCCTCGGCGGTCTCCTTCATCGGGAGCCCGTAGGCGCGGGCCGATGCGACCAGTCTGACCATGTGCTCGTGAAGACGGAATACGGCAGTTCCCTCTGGTGTCTTGTAGGCGCGAATGCCCTCGAAGACACCGGTTCCGTACTGGAGGGAATGTGCAAGGAAGTGCACGGTGGCGTCGTCCCAGTCGACGAACTCCCCGTCGCACCAGATCTTGGTTGCCGGTTCCATGGGTAGAGGCTAACGCCTCGCGCCGGGAGTGATACAAGCGAGCGACCGCCACCTGGGTGTGCAGAGCCTGCGAGGCCGCCATGTAGCCTCGCCGCCGATGCACCGACTCGTGGCCTCCTTGTTCGGGACCGGGCTCATCCTCCGCTCGGTGCGGGGCTCGGACGCCGGGTCGGGGACGGTCGGGGGTCTGGTCGCCCTCCCCTTCGCCCTCTTACTCGGGGAGACGTGGGGCTGGCCCGGCCAACTCGGGGCGGCGGTATTGCTGACCGGGCTCGCATTCTGGTCCTCGATGGCCCTGGCCCCCTCCACAGGAGACGCCGGTTGGATCGTCATCGACGAGGCGGCAGGCACCTTCGTGGCGACCATCGGGTTGCTGGGATGGCCCGCAGTCATCGCATTCCTGGTGTTCCGGGTCGCCGACATCACCAAGAGTCCCTTCCCCGGAGTCCGCCAGGCCGACTCGTTGCCCGGACCGATGGGCATCGCCCTCGACGATGTGGTCGCCGGGGTCTGGGCACTGGGCATCGGCCATCTGCTCAACGCAACCGTCTTCTGATTCCCCCGATCCCTGTTACCGGCGTATCGTCTGACCAGGAGGTGCGAAGACTGATGAATTGGAAACCGACCGCGATCATCGCCGGTATCGACGGATCCGACGGCAGCAACCGGGCCGCCGAGATCGCCACCGAGATCGCCCGCTCCACCGGGGCGAGGCTCTTGTTGGTGACGGTGATCCGCCCGCCGGAGGGATGGTGGGGCATCGGCGGTGCGCCGCCCACACCCGAGGCGCTCTCCGCCGCCTTGGTCGAAGGTCAACAACAGGTCCTGCACGAGACAGAGGAGAGCCTCCCGCTCGACGGTGTCGAGCACGAGACCCTCGCCGAGCTCGGCGATCCCACCTCGCGGCTCATCGCCGTGGCCGAGGAGCGAGATGCGGGTCTGATCGTGATCGGGAAGAGGGGAGCCGGGCTGGCCGAGCGTGTGATGCTGGGCAGCGTCGCCGATCGGCTCTGCCATCATTCGCCGGTCCCGGTGATGGTGGTCCCGTAGCGGTCCACCCCTGAGACTTGCCCACTGTCGCCATCCTCCCGGTCAAGTCGTTTCGTCTCGGGAAAGGGCGCATGGCCGGCGACCTGTCGGAGGAGGCGCGGTCGAGGCTGGGCCAGGCGCTCGCCGAGCGGACCGCCGACCTCCAGCGGCTTCAGGCCGAGTACCTCAACTACAAGCGCCGGGTCGACCGGGACCGTGAGCTCGTCAAGGAGACGACCACCGCCTCGGTGCTCTCGGCCCTGCTGCCGGTGCTCGACGACATCGGCCGGGCC
>DASUSU010000094.1:0-12221 GCA_036374915.1 Acidimicrobiia bacterium
GCGCAGGCATTCGCCGCCTGGATCGGTTTGCTCAAGGAGATCAACAATCGGCACGGCCAGGGATCGATATCCGCCCAGCTCTTCTATCAGCTCAACACCGAGCTGCTGGATCTGATCCCCGGTACCACCCCGGACGTCCCCCGTCCCGGAGGCTCCTAGGCCTCGTCCCCACGCAGCCACCTGTCGACGGCTTCGCCAACCACGGAGTCGTATTTGAGCCCCATCAGGATCACCCCGGCGGCACCGGCATCCCGTGCCCTATTCTCCAGCTCGCCGGTCAGCTCCCAGGCCACCTTGCGAGCGACGTCGGGGGCCAGTTCGGCGAGACGTTGCTTCAAGCCGTCGCTGGCCGGGACCGAGCCGATCTGCTCCATCTGCTCCACCCAGAGCGGGCTGAACGGAGGGATGATCATCACGTAGATCGGAGGATCCTCCGGCTTGAGGTTGAGCCGGCCCATGTACCGCTCCAGGACCTCGGGGTCGAGGATGGGCCCGGTGACGAAGAACTGGGCGCCGAGCTCGATCCGACGACGGAATTGCCACTCCCGGAACCGGGTGGGCATGCCCACCTCGAAGTCGGGCAGGTTCTCCTGGAGCTCGGTCAGATGCTCGACGATCTCGTAGTGATGGGCGAGATGGTCGACATGGGGCACGGTGTCCCCGATCACGACGAGGAACGAGTCGACACCGTTGCCCAGGGCACCTCTCACCTCGGACTCGATGGCGAGGATGTTCCGGTCACGGGTCGACACCACCACGGTGGGATGAACGTCCGGGGTGTCGTGGGTGATCCGGGCCGAGAAGGCGTAGGGCGAGACCCGAATCCGCCCGAACACGTTGTCGGTGACCAGGACATGGCTCCAGGCCGGCGAGAGGCTCCTGTGCTGCAGATTGGGCAGCTCGGGCGGGTTGATCTCGGCGATGCGAAGCCAGTCGCTCGACTCAGTCAGCATCGTTCTTCTCCCTTGGCTTGCGGGCCACGAAGTACTTGGCCTGGGGGTGGTGGCAGATGATCGCCGAGGTGGTCTGTTCCGGCTGGTATTGGTACGACGTCTCCTCACCGACCGTGATCCCGATCCGGTCCGCCCCCAGCAGGTAGGCCACCTTCTCGTTGTCCTCCAGGTCGGGGCAGGCCGGGTAGCCCCAGGAGTACCGACCGCCCCGGTACTGCTGGCGGAACAACCCGAGCAGAGAGGGCCCGTCCTGATCGGCGAACCCCCACTCCTCGCGGATCCGGTGATGCCAGTGCTCGGCGAGGGATTCGGCCATCTCCACCCCCAGCCCATGGAGGAGGAGGTAGTCGGTGTAGCGGTCGGCCTCGAACAGCTCCTTGGTCCGTTCCGAGATCTGGCCCCCCATGGTCACAATATGGAAGGCGGCATAGTCGACCTCCTCCCCCACCGGGCGGAAGAAGTCGGCGATGCACAGATAGGGGTCCTGCTGCTGACGGGGGAAGTTGAAGCGGGTCAGCTCGTTCTGGGCTCGTTCGTCGTCCCAGATGATCAGGTCGTCGCCGTCGGCGTTGGCGGGGAAGTACCCGTAGACCACCTTGGGATGGAGCAGATCGTCGGCCCGGGCCTTGGCGATCTGATCGCGGAGCAGGGGTGCGAGACGTTCCTTGAACTCAGGGTCCCGCTCCCCCTTCTCGGGCCGGTACTGCCACTGGTTGCGGAACAGGGCGGTCAGATTGAGATAGGGGACGATCTCGTCGATCGAAACTCCGCGGATCACCCGCGACCCGGTGAACGGCGGGACGAAGATCTGATTGTCACGCTTGACCTCGGGAGACCGGGCCGGCACCTTCCCGACACCGGTCTGTTCCACCGCATGCTTCCTGGGCGCGATCGGCGCCGGCGCCGGCTCTCCCGCCACGATCCGGCCCATCGCCTCCAACCCGGCGAATGCGTTCTTCCCGTAATAGAGAGGCCCCTTGTACCGGGCGCGTAGGTCGGCTTCCACGTAGTTCCTGGTCAGGGCGGCGCCACCGAGGAGGATCGGCACCTCGCCCAGCCCTCTCCGCTCCAGCTCGTCGAGGTTGTCCCGCATGATGAGCGTGCTCTTCACCAGCAACCCGCTCATGCCGATGGCGTCGGCCGAGGTCTCCTCGAACTTGGCGATCATCTCCGCGATCCCGACCTTGATCCCCAGGTTGTGCACCTCGTACCCGTTGTTGGTGAGGATGATGTCGACCAGGTTCTTGCCGATGTCGTGGACGTCGCCGGACACGGTGGCGAGGACGATCCGGCCTCTGGTCTCGGTGTCCGCCTTCTCCATCATCGGCTCGAGATAGGCGACCGCCTTCTTCATCGTCTCCGCCGACTTGAGCACGAAGGGGAGCTGCATCTCGCCGCTGGCGAACAACTCCCCCACCACCTTCATCCCAGCGAGGAGATGCTCGTTGATGATGTCGAGCGGGGCGGTTCCCTCGGCAAGGGCGGCGTCGAGATCGGCGACGACGTTCTTCTGATCGCCGTCGACGATCCTCCGCGCCAGCCGCTCCCCCACATCGAGGTCGTCGTAGTCGCTCTCCGATCGTTGCACGGCCTCGACACCGGTGAACAGCTCCAGCAGCCTCTCCAACGGGTCGTATCCCTCGGCCCGGCGGTCGTAGACGAGATCGAGACACGTCTTGCGCTGCTCGGGGTCGATCCGGTTCAGAGGCTCGATCTTGCCGGCGTGGACGATGGCCGCGTCGAGACCGGCTTCCACCGCCTCGTGGAGAAACACCGAGTTGAGGATGCGCCGGGCCGCCGGGTTGAGCCCGAAGGAGACGTTGGAGACCCCGAGGACGGTACGGACCCCGGGCAGCTCCGCTTTGATCTGGCGGATGGCGTCGAGGGTGGCCATGCCATCTCGGCGCAGGTCGTCGTCACCGGTGGTGAGCGGGAAGGTGAGGGCGTCGAAGATGAGATCCTCGGAGCGGAGCCCGTACCTGTTCACGGCGAGGTCGTGGATGCGATGGGCGATGCGCAGCTTCCATTCCAGGGTGCGGGCCTGGCCCTCCTCGTCGATGAGGAGGCAGATCACCGCGGCGCCGTGCTTCTTGGCCAACCCGAACACCCGATCGAGGCGGGATCCCGGGGCCTCGCCGTCCTCGAGATTGGCGCTGTTGAGCACGCTGCGACCGCCGAGACGCTCCAGACCGGCTTCCATCACCTCGGGCTCGGTCGAGTCGAGCACCACCGGCGCGGTCACGTCGGTGGCAAAGGCGGAGGCGAGTTTCTCCATGTCGGCCACGCCGTCGCGCCCGACGTAGTCGACACAGAGGTCGACGAGGTGCGCTCCCTCCCTGACCTGCTCCTGGCCGACGGCGACACAGCCCTCGACGTCCTCGGCGAGCAGTGCCTCCTTGAAGGCGCGAGAGCCGTTGGCGTTGGCCCGCTCCCCGATGATCAGGAACGATGTGTCCTGGTCGAAGGGGACCTGGCTGTAGATCGAGGCTGCCGAGGGCTCGGTCTCCGGGTTGCGCTCGACGGGTGTCAAGGGACGGATCTTCTCCACCACGGCGGCGAGATGCCCCGGAGTGGTTCCGCAGCAACCGCCGATGACCCCGACCCCCATCTCGGTGACGAACTGGCCGAGATGGTGAGCCAGCTCCCCCGGCTCGAGGTCGTATGCCATCTCCCCGTCCTCGACATGGGGCATCCCGGCGTTGGGGATGGCCGAGACCGGCACCGGGGAGTGACGGGCGAGATGACGGAGCGGCTCGTACATCTCGGCCGGTCCGGTGGCGCAGTTGAGCCCGATCACATCGGGGCGGAGTGCCTCGAGTGCGGTGAGAGCGGCGCCGATCTCGGTCCCGGGGAGCATGCGCCCGGTGAGCTCGATGGTGACCTGGACCTGGAGCGGGAGCTCGATGCCTGCGGCACTCATCGCCCGACGGGCCCCCTCGATGGCGGCCTTGGCTCCGAGCAGGTCGAATTGGGTCTCGATGATGAGAAGGTCGGCGCCTCCGTCGATGAGGCCTGCCGCCTCGACCTCGTAGGCGGAGGCCAGGTCGCGATACGAGATCTGGCCGAGTGTGGCGAACTTGGTCCCGGGGCCGATCGACCCGGCCACGAACCGGGCCCGTCCGTCGGCTTTGACGAATTCGTCGACCGCCTCACGGGCCAGAGTGGCCCCGGCCGCGGCGATCTCGTACGACTGCGCCTCCAACCCGTACTCGGCGAGCGGCACGGCGAAAGCGCCAAAAGTGTTCGACTCGACCACATCGACGCCCACCTCGAGGAAGGACCGGTGCAGGTCGCGGATCACGTCGGGGCGGCGCAGATTCAACAGCTCGTTGCAGCCTTCGAGCGATGGCCCGCCGAAGTCGTCGGCGGTCAAGCCGATGGTCTGCAGGTTGGTCCCGGTGGCGCCGTCGAAAATGACCACCCCGTCGTGGACGACGTCGAGATAGCCGCTCATGTCCGAACGCCGTGCGATATGTGTCTACAGGAACAGGGCTCGCCCTCGCTCACCGGTACTCCTCTTGTTGTTTCTCTCGAAACGCTTGAAGAGCGCCGGGAGCCCACGGCTCCAGGCAACTCATCGATCCAGGCATTGGCACCGTGCTTGCGCCGGTTGCCGCGGTTTCGTCGGGCCTGATCCCTCCACCGCTCAAGATGAGCGCTTCGTCTCGATACAGGATATTTCACCCGGCCGGACAAGTGCAAGATCTGCCCCGCATTGACTTGGCACCGGAACCGGGATACCTTGCCCTTCACATGAGCACTGGTTGCATGACGGGCACGACGACCACGACCACAAGGCCGTGCGACTCGACCGTGTAACCAGCCCCCACCACACGAGAACACGAGATCCGCACCGGCAGACGGGGCGGATTTTTTTGACCCCCGGCACCGGACCCCCGAGGGAGCAAGACGAGATGAGACATTCCAGAGACGAGAGACGGAGACCATGACCGTCCGTGTTGGCGTCCTGGGAGCGGGAACGGTGGGCGGTGCACTGATCAACCGGCTCCTCGCCGATCGCGAGTCGATCAGGCTCAAGTCGGGAGTGGATCTCGAGGTCAGGCGGGTCGCGGTGAGAGACCTCACCAAGCCGCGGCCTTTCGACCTCAGGGCCGATCGGATGACCGATCTCGCCATGACCGTGGTGACAGACCCCTCGATCGACGTGGTCGCCGAGGTGATCGGCGGACTCGATCCCGCCGGCGAGCTGGTTCTCGCCGCACTCCGCTCGGGCAAGCCGGTGGTCACCGCCAACAAGGAGTTGATCGCCACCAGGGGACAGGAGATCGCCGAGGCGGCGCGCCGGGCCGGTGTCTCGGTGATGTACGAGGCAGCAGTCGGTGGTGGCATCCCGGTCATCCGCCCTCTGGCCGAGAGCCTGGCCGGGGAGGACATCGACGTGGTGAGCGGGATCGTCAACGGGACCACCAACTACATCCTCACCGCCATGGCCAGGGAGGGGCGGAGCTACCACGACGCCCTCGAGGAGGCGCAACGCCTCGGCTATGCCGAGGCCGACCCCGGCGACGACGTATCCGGCCGGGATGCCGCCTTCAAGACTGCGATCCTGGCCAGTCTCGCCTTCGGGGAGCGGGTAGCCCCCTGGGAGGTCGAATGCGAGGGAATCGAATCCGTGAGCAGCGAGGACGTGGCCGCGGCCACCGAGCGGGGCGAGGTGATCAAGCTGATCGGCTCGGCTGAGCGCGGCGCCGACGGCCGGCTCGAGGCTCGGGTCAAACCGGTCAGCCTCCCCTCGGATCATCCCCTGGCCGGGGTCAACGGGGTGACCAACGCCATCTTCATCGAAGGGCCCTCTGTGGGCCGTCTCCTCTTCACCGGGCCCGGCGCCGGAGGTGAGGCGACGGCCAGCGCCATGCTCGGGGACCTGATCCAGGTCGCCTCACGGGGTCGGGCCCCCCGGCAGCGATCCCCCCACGATCCCAAGCCGAAGCGCCAGGTGCTCCACCGTTAGAAGAGGTCAGTCGGTGGTGGCCGACCCGGCCAGGAACTCCTTGTACCACGATCCGCTCTTCTTCAGGGTGCGGGCCATGGTGTCGAAGTCGACCCGGACTATCCCGAACCGCTTGTCGTAGCCTCGGGCCCACTCGAAGTTGTCGAGCAGGGACCAGAGAAAGTAGCCGCGCACGTCGGCGCCGCGGTCGATCGCCACCTTCATCGCCTCGATGTGCCGCTTGACGTAGTCGGTGCGTGCCGGGTCGTCGACGAGCCCGTCGGGCCCGACCTCGTCGGCGTAGGCGGCCCCGTTCTCGCAGATCAGTATCGGAGTCCCCGGATGCTCCCGGGCCACCCTCTCCAGCATCCAGGTCAGCCCCTCCGGCTCGACCCCCCAGTTCATCTCGGTGAGGTCCCCCGGCGGCCGGGCCATCCGGGAGTCCCAGGTGCCGGGCCAGGCCGGCATCGACTCAGTCCCGGGGCTGTGCTCGATGTGATTGATGTTGTAATAGTTGACACCGAGGAAGTCGATTGGCTGTCTCGACTCGGCCAATGCCTCGACGTCGATGTGGTCGGCCACCCCGTAGTGCTCGTGCAACGCCCGCGCCTCGTCGGAATAGGTGCCATGGAAGACGGCGTCGGTGAACAGCCGGTTCTGCACCAGGTCGACCGCGGCAGCCGCGGCCCGGTCGTCTTCGGTGTCGGATTGAGGCCAGGCCGGGATCAGGTTGAGAACGATGCCCAGCTTGTCCTCGTCGCTGGGCGAAGTTTCCCGCATCACCCTGATCGCCGAGTGATGGGCCAGCATGAGATGGTGGGCAACGAGGAACGAGCTCGGGGTCTCGGTGATCCCGGGGGCGTGCTCGCCGGCGCTGTGACCGAGGAAGGCGGTGCACCACGGCTCGTTGAGGGTGGCCCAGGTGGTGACCAGGTCACCCAGGGCGTCCTTGGCCACAGCGGCGTACTCGGTGAACCATGCGACCGCCTCGGGGCTGACCCATCCCCCACGCTCCTGCAACGACTGGGGCAGGTCCCAGTGATACAGAGTGGCCACCGGTGTGATCCCGGCGTCGGAGAGCTCCTTGCACAGACGGCGGTAGAAGTCGATTCCGGCCTGATTCACCCGCCCCGTCCCCTCGGGAAGGAGCCGGGACCAGGCGATGGAGAACCGATACGCGTTGACCCCGATCTCCGACATGAGAGCCACGTCCTCGACGTAGCGGTGATAGTGGTCGACGGCGACGTCACCGTTGTCCCCGTTGTTGGTCATGCCCGGGGTGTGGGCGAAGGTGTCCCAAATGGTCTTGCCTCTGCCGTCCTCGTCGACCGCCCCCTCGATCTGATACGAGGCAGTGGCCACACCCCAGAGGAACCCAGGGGGGAATTGCGACACCGATGTCATCTGACGCTGTTTCCTTTCTCTACTTCTGCACGCCAGACAGGTCGATGCCCTGGAGGAACACCCGCTGAGCGAACAAGAACACGACCACGGGAATGATCAGCGCCAACAAGGAGCCCGACTGGATGAGGTTGGGCTGGGAATCGTAGAGCGTGTTGAAGGTGCGCAGACCCACCGAGATCGGTTGGAGATCGGCCCGGGCGGAGAGATAGATCATCGGCTCGAAGAAGTCGTTCCAGGCGAAGTAGAAGTGGAACAGCGAGACAGCCACGATCGCCGCCTTCATCTGGGGCAGGATCACCGACCACAACGTTCGGAAAGGCCCGGCCCCGTCGATGATCGCCGCCTCGTCCAACTCCCTGGGGATGGTGAGGAAGTACTGGCGGAGCAGAAAGACGTTGAATGCGTTGGCGAAGAAGTGGGGCACGATCAGGGGAAGGAACGTCCCCACCCAGCCGATGCGATAGAAGAGGGCGTACTTGGGGACCAGGGTGGCGAACCCGGGAAGGATGATGGTGGCGATGAGCACGATCATGATCGTCCTGGAGAAAGGCACGTTGAACCGGGACAACCCGTACCCGACCAGGATCGACGAGGCGACGGCGCCGAGCGTGCCCAACCCGGCGATGATGAGGGTGTTGCGGAGCAGGAGCGGGAACTTCATGTTCTCCCACGCCCTGGGGAAGTTCTGCCACTGCGGGTCGAGCTCATAGGCGGGCTGGAGGATCCTCCAGTTCCCCTCCCACTGGATCGGGCCCGCTTCGGGATTGGCCGGGTCGATGAACTGGGAGACCTGCCGCCCCGGCTGCAGCATGGCCAGCTCCATCTCCGACCCGTCGGGCATGGGCACGGTCATCATGTCGAGTTGGCGGCCTTCGTATTCGAACGTGGCCGGCGACATGGGAAGGATCGGCCCGGTGAGGTTGGCCAGCTGCTGCTCGGACTTGAGCGACGTGACCGCCATGTACCCCATTGGCATCAGGAATACGATGAGGACCAGGGTGGTGAATGCAGTGATCAGCCAACCCTCGAAAAGGCGCCGTTTCCCCGGCATCGACCCTGACGACGCCACCGGAGGTCTGCGCAGGTTCTGACCCGGCCGGCGCACGGTCACCGCCATTGGCTCATGACCTCCCGTACTCGTAGTGGACCCAGTACTTGGCCGACCAGAACAAGAGACCGGTGATGGCGATTGCCGCCACGAACAGGGCCCAAGCCAGGGTGGCGGCATAACCCATGTTGAAGAACTGGAACCCGACCCTGAAGAAGTAGAGGGCGTAGAAGTTGGTGGCCCCTCCGGGATCCCCGCTCCCGTTGTAGAGGACGAAGGGGACGACGAAGTAGTTGAACAAGCCGATCAGGGCGATGACCAGGTTGTAGAAGATGATCGGCGAGATCAGGGGGAGGGTCACGTGGCGGAACGACTGCCACTCGGAGGCGCCATCGATCTTGGCCGCGTCGTAGAGGGTGGAGGGGACCGAGTTCATCGAGGCGATGAAGATGATCATGGCGTTGCCCACCCCCCAGAGCCCGATGAAGACCAGAGCGGGATAGACGTAGGTCTTGTCCAGGAACCAGCGGGGCCCGTCGATCCCGACCAGCTCGAGGATCTTGTTCACCCAGCCGATCTGGCTGTTCATCACCCCGCCGAAGATGAGGACTGCGGCGACGAAAGGGATGATCGAGGGCATGAAGAACAGGGCGCGAAAGGTCTCCCGACCCCTCAGGTTCTTCTTGACGAGCAAGTAGGCCAGACCCATCGGGAAGAGCACCGCAACCGGCAGTGCGATCAGCCCGAATCTCGCAGTCACCAGCACCGAGGCGCGTACGTCGGGGTCGGAGAAGAGCTTGGCCCAGTTCTCGAGCCCGATGAACTCGGTGGGCTCGTTGGACACCAGGTTGAAGTCGGTGAACGAGAACCAGAGCGAAGCCAGCATCGGGATGGCGTACCAGAGAAGGAAGCCGATGATCCAGGGCATCACGAACCAGAGGCCGACACGCCCCCGTCGCCTGGCCAGCGTTTTCTTGGGGAGCAGGAAGGGAGCGGCCGGTTGCTCGGCCGCTCCCTTCCCGGTGATGGCAGGTACTGCCAAGTCCGCTACTCCGCGTTCTCCTCGAATATCGCGGTCAAGTTGGCCTCCAACTCGGGTATCGCGGCATCGAGGTCCAGCTCGGGATCGGTGAGCAATCCGCTCTGGAGTGTGTCCATCGCCTCCTTGTACTGTTCCCACCCGGGCAGGAATTGCTCGTGGCTGGGCACATCGGCGTAGGCCGCGCTGTCCAGCGCCACCTGCCAGTTGACCCCCTGCGGATACCGCTCGTCCAGCGAGGCAAAGAAGTCCTCGGTGAGGGTCGGGTCCGCCGGGGCGGCCCCGTATGCCGTCAGCAACTGCAGAGCGGCATCGGTGAGCAGGTAGTCGAGGACGGCGAACGCCTCATCCGGGTGCTGGGTGGAGGCCAGGATGCGGAAGGTGTCCGCATGCATGTTGGTCGTCACCACACCGTTGTTGGATGGCATCACCGCGAGATCGAAGAAATCTCCGGGGATGTTGTTGGCGTCGTCACGGACACAGCAGGTGTACCAGAGATGGGTGCCGGCCATGGCCACCGCTCCCGACTGGAAGGCGTTGCCGCCCAGGGCGTCCAACTCCTCCTGGCCGGGGGCGAAACCGGTGCCCCACACCGCATCGTGATACCACTTCCACTCGTCCTCCCAGGTCTGTGGCACGTCGGCCGTGCCGTCGTCGGCCATGGGGTAGCCCGCACCCCAGAAGGAGCCCTGCTGGAAGAGACGGTCGGTCCATTGCCAGACGAAACCCCACTGCGTCGTGTTGTTCCCGTCGAAGTCGGGGCTGGTGGCGTCGTTGCCATTGGCGTCGACGGCGAGGATCGCCCCGATCTCGGCCACCTTGTTGAAGTCCCAGGTGCCCTCGTATTCGGTTCCTTCGCCGTAGACGGAGACACCGTCGGGCCCATACTCTTGCGGTGGGTAGGGCAGACCGGCCTCGTCGAACAACGCCTTGTTGAAGAAGATGAACGACGGGAACGAGGCGAAGGGCAAGCCGGGAAGGGTCCCGTCAGGCTCGCGGAAGTTCTCGATCGTCTCATCGGGCCAGATCGACGTGTCGAACCCCGTCGACTCCACCAGCGGCTCCAGATCGAGGTACAGACCCGAGAAGGCATTGGAGCCGTCCCGGCCTACCGGGCCGATGATGTCGGGCGGGTTGTCCGAGGCGATCTGAGTAGCAAGCGTCTCGTAGGCGACATCGTTGTCGACGATCTCGATCACGAGCTCGATCTCGTCCTGCGAGGCGTTGAACTCCTCGACCACCGCGTTCTGGGCCTCGGCCTGCTCCGGCTGACCGCCGGCACCAATGCCCACGAACCACCTAATCTGGGTCCTGTCGCCGGACGGCTCCTCAGCAGTGTCGCCCGACGTCGTTGTTGGTGCTTCCGTACCAACCGTGTCGCCGGTAGTGGTGGTTGTCTCCGAGCCGGTCTCGCCGCCGCACGCAGCGATGACCATCATCAGAGCCACCACTACGGCGACGCTGTTCCATCGTTTCATTGCTTCCCTTCTCCTCCTTTGCCCTCGTGAATTGCGTCGGACGGGCTATCCCGGCCGACGGGTCCGCCCGAGGGCGGGGCGGGACCTCCGTTTCCTTCATTGCAGAGAACCTCCAACGGTCGACTGGCGGATGACCAACTCGGTGGGAAGAAGAACCCGCTGTGGGGTGTGGGGGCTGTCGAGCAGGCCGAACAGCGCCCGAGCCGCCTCGCTCCCGTGGGCATGGACCCCCTGGCGGATCGTGGTGAGCGGGGGGTCGAGCTCGGAGGCAAAGTCGAGGTCGTCGAAACCGGCCAGGGCCACGTCGCCGGGGACTGCCAGGCCCCGTGCCTCGAGCTCCTCGAGGACGCCGGAGGCGGTGGCGTCGTTGGCGGCGAAGATGGCGTCGACGCCGGCGTCGAGCAATCGGCGGGCGGCCTCGATCCCTGAGGGCTGGTTGAAGTCGCCTTCTGCCACCAGGCCGTCGGTGCTCAGCTTGGCCCGGCGCATGGCGTTCAGATAGCCCTGAAGCCGGTCCTCGGCGGCAACGGTGCCGCGACGGCCGGTGATGTGGCCGATGCGCCTCCGGCCGATGTCGATCAGATGACGTGTGACCGTGTCGGCGGCATGGACGTTGTCAACGTCGACATAGCTCGCCTCGAGGTCGGTGCGTCTGTGCCCGATGAGGACCGTAGGCAGGTCCGAGACGAGGAGCCCGTCGACCAATGGGTCTTCGACCATGTCGGCGGTCACCACCACGCCGTCGAGAAGCCCCATGCCCAGGATCCGGTCGAGAGTCTCCTCCTTGCTTCGGTTCCCCAGCCAGAGCATCATCCCCGCCGCTTTCTCGGCCAGCACATCGGTCAAGCCGTGGAGGAGGGTTGCGAAGTACGGATCCTCGAAGAGCAGGGGTGGGTCGACATGCATGACCACCCCGATCACCCCGGTTCTTCCCTTGGCCAGGGAACGGGCGGCCAGGTTGGGGCGATAGTCGTGGCTCTCCAGGACCTGGAGCACCTTGCGACGGGTCTGCTCGGAGACGGGGCCACCGTTGATCACACGGGACACCGTGGCGCGGGAGACACCGCTCAGCTGGGCAAGATCGTCGAGGGTCCTCGCCATCTCCCGGTCGCCTCCTCCTCAAGGTGTTGAGAGCGCTCTCAACCATATGCGCCAGGATCAGGTGGTGTCAACCAATACCGGGGAGTTTCTGGAGAGGTTTCTGGAAAGCGCTTTCAGGCAACACTCCATCAGCCCGGCGTTGGTGGGGCCGAATCACCAGGTCTGGTAGAGCCGGCGGGCGTGACCGGCTGGGTCGAGGTAATACTGCTCCGGGGTCAGGTCGAGGGCGAGGGCCCTGACCGGATCC
>DASUSU010000095.1:0-4508 GCA_036374915.1 Acidimicrobiia bacterium
AGGTCGCCGAGCCATTCACACCGGAAGACCTGGAGCGGATCGAGGATCGGATGCGGGCGATCATCGATGAGGACCAGCCTTTCGAGCGCGTCGCCCTCTCAAGAGATGCGGCGCTGCAGATCTTCGCTGCCCACCCGTTCAAGATCGAGATCATCGGCGCGGTTGAGCCATCCGAGGTGACTCCGGGCGAAGAGGTGACCGTCTACCGGAATCTGGGCTTCGTCGACCTCTGCCGGGGCCCGCATCTCCCTTCCACCGGGCGGATCCCGGCCGTGAAGCTGCTGCGCAGCTCAGGCGCCTATTGGAGAGGCGACGAGAAGCGGGATCAGCTGCAGCGCATCTACGGCACCGCATGGGCCTCCTCGAAGGACCTGGACGCCTACCTGACCCGTCTCGAGGAAGCAGAGAGGCGGGACCATCGCCGGCTCGGCGCCGAGCTCGACCTGTTCAGCTTTCCGGCCGAGCTGGGGTCGGGTCTCGCCGTTTGGCACCCCAAGGGAGGCATGCTGCGAAAGCTGGTCGAGGACCACAGCCGAGATCTCCACGAGCGATTCGGCTTCGAGTTCGTGTTCACCCCTCACCTGGCCAAGTCGGATCTGTGGTGGACCTCGGGTCATCTCGACTACTACGCCGAGAACATGTTCCCCGGAATGGACCTGGACAACGATCAGGAGTACCGGGTCAAGCCTATGAACTGCCCGTTCCATGTCCTGGTCTACAAGAGCCGGGCACGGTCATATCGCGACCTGCCGATCAGGCTCTCCGAGTTGGGAGCGGTCTACCGCTACGAGAAGTCGGGTGTCGTCCACGGTCTGCTCCGGGCCCGCGGCTTCACCCAGGACGACTCCCATACCTTCTGCACCGAGGATCAACTCGGAGCTGAGCTCGCCCTGCATCTCGACTTCGTCCTCACCTGGCTCCGCGACGCCGGGTTCACCGAATTCGAGGCCGACCTGAGCACCCAGCCGGAGAAGGCGCCGGTCGGCGAGCAGCATCGCTGGGACTTCGCCGAGAAGGCACTGGCCGAGGCCCTGGATGCCTCGGGAATCAGCTACAGGATCGCCGAGGGGGAGGGTGCCTTCTACGGGCCCAAGATCGACATGCACGTCAAGGACGCGATCGGGAGACGATGGCAGCTGTCCACCATCCAGCTCGACTTCCTCCTCCCCGACCGTTTCGGCCTGGAGTACGCCGCCGCCGGCAACGTCTCCGAGCGCCCCTACATGATCCACTGTGCCAAGGCCGGGTCGATGGAGCGGTTCATGGGGGTACTCATCGAGCACCACGCCGGGGCACTGCCGATGTGGCTGGCTCCGGTCCAGGTCTCGATCATCCCGGTCGCCGACCGGCATCAGGAGTATGCCGAGGCGGTGGCCGAGCGGCTGCGCGACGGACGGCTCAGGGTGGAGCTCGACCTCTCGGACGACACGGTCGGCGACAAGATCCGCAAGGCCCTGACCCAGAAGCACCCGGCTGTGATCGTCGTCGGGGACGACGACGTCGCCGGGTCGACGGTCGGCCTGCGTCTGTACGGAGAGGAGCGCGACACCCGCGGGGTCTCCCTCATCGAGGCGACCAACCGCCTGGTGGACATGGCGCGGGGGCCGGGGGCATGAGCGACGGCGAGGGACGACGCGTCGATCGGTCGGGGATCCACATCGACAAGGAGGTGGCCGACTCGGTGGCCATCGAGGAGGAGCTCGACTCGAATCTCGTCGGGCCCTACCGATTCCCCTCGCCGACTCGGCGTCGCATCGCCGGTTGGGTGTTCATCGTCTCGGCCGTGACCGCGATGCTGCTGATCGACGGCGGGTGGCTGCCTGCCATCGGCCTGGTGGCTCTCGGCGCGTGGAACTTCGCCTCGGCATGGCCGCTCGCGGTGGATGAGGACGCAGCGCTCTCCATCGCCGGCGCTGCGATCGACTTCCCGGTCGGTCACGCCTCGGCTGCGGTCACCTTCCAGGGACTCCGCTCCCGCCCACGCTGGAGCGTCGTCCTCTACTCGGCCGAGGAGCCCCCCGACCAACGGGCCCTGGTGGTGGTCGACGCCGTTTCGGGAGACGTCGACGAGGAGCCCTACGTGGAGGTCATCGCCCAGGCGTGACCCGGCTACCCGGCGACGGTCATCTCTCTTCTACAGGGACGTATGCCCGTCTCGCCGACCCCGAATACACCTGCCTCGGCCGGAAGATCCGGGTGTTCGGGTCGGACAGCAGCTCACGCCATTGCGCGATCCAGCCGGGGAGACGTCCCATGGCGAAGAGCACGGTGAACATGTCGGTGGGAAAGCCGATGGCCCGGTAGATGATCCCGGAGTAGAAGTCGACGTTCGGGTAGAGCTTCCGCTCGACGAAGTAGTCGTCGGAGAGAGCCACGTCCTCGAGTTGGAGAGCGACGTCGAGGAGGGGGTCGTCGTCGATGCCCAGGGCGTGGAGTACGTCGTCGGCCGCCTTCTTGATGATCCGAGCCCTCGGATCGAAGTTTTTGTAGACCCGGTGCCCGAATCCCATGAGGCGGAAAGGATCCTCTTTGTCCTTGGCCCGGGCCACGAAAGGCGCCACGTCGCCCCCGTCGTCGACGATGTCCTCGAGCATCTCCAGCACCTCCTGGTTGGCTCCGCCGTGGAGCGGGCCGGAGAGGGCATGGATACCTGCCGCGACCGAGCTGAAGATGTTGGCCTGGCTCGATCCGACCAGACGCACCGCAGAGGCCGAGCAGTTCTGCCCGTGGTCGGCGTGCAGGATCATGAGCAGGTTGAGCGCCCGGGCCACGACCGGATCGGCCTGGTACGGCTCGGCCGGGACCGAGAACATCATGTGGAGGAAGTTGGCCAGATACCCCAGGTCGTTCTGCGGGTACATGTACGGCTGGTGGACGGCGTACTTGTACGACCAGGCGATCATGGTCGGAGTCTTCGCCAGCAACCGCCTGGCGCTGATGTCGATCGCCTCGTCGTCGTGGGGGTCGAGGGCGTCTGGGTAGTAGGTGGCCAGCGCCGACGTGGCCGAGGCCAGTATCTGCATCGGATGGGCCCGGTGGGGGAAAGCCTCGAACAGATGCTTCATGTCCTCGCGCAGCAGCGTGTGATGCGCGATCGAGTCCTCGTAGGCTTCCAGCTCCGCTTTGGTCGGGAGCTCCCCGTACTGGAGGAGATAGGCGACCTCGAGGAAGGTCGAGTGCTCGGCCAGATCCTCGATCGCGTACCCCCGGTAGTGAAGGACTCCCTCCTCGCCACCGACGTAGGAGACTCCGGACGCGCTTTCGGCGGTGTTGCCGAATCCGCGATCGATGGTGGTCAAGCCCAACTCGCTGCGCAGGCGGCCGATGTCGATGGCTGTGTCGCCCTCGACGCCCTCCACGACGTCCAGGCGAATCTCCTTGTCCCCGAATCGGATTGTGGCGTCGGCCATTCCAGTCCTTCCTGGTATCCGCTCAGTCGTCTGACGACCTGGCAGCGGCTATCACTTGTTGCGCCTCGTTGTGCGGTACCTCTGCGTAGTGATCGAACTCCACTTCGTAGCTGCCCCGCCCGGATGTCAATGATCGCAGTTCGGCGGCGTACTGCTGAATCTCGGCCATCGGGACCTCGGCCACCACCGACCTCAGGGTGCCTTCGCCCTCCATGCCGAGGACCTTTCCCCGTTTCGAGTTGATGTCGCCCATCACGTCGCCGAGGTCGTCTTCGGGAACGGTGACCGTGACCTTCATCACCGGCTCGAGCAAGATCGGCTTGAGATCGGGCGCAGCCGCTTTCAGGGCCTGGATCCCGGCCATGCGGAACGACATCTCGTCTGAGTCGACCGCGTGGTACTTCCCGTCTATGACCTCGGCCGAGATGTCGATCAACGGGTACCCGGCCAGGACCCCACGGCCCAGGGCCTCCTGGATGCCCTTGTCCACGGCGGGGATGAACTGGCGGGGGATCGAGCCGCCCTTGATCGAGTCGATGTACTCGTAGCCCGATCCCCTCGGCAGAGGTGCGAACTTGACGACGGCGACACCGAACTGGCCGCGACCGCCCGACTGCTTCTTGTGCTTGCCCTCGGCCTGGGCCGAGGCGGTGATCGTCTCGCGGTAGGGGATCACAGGCAGAGAGGTGTCGACCTCGACCCCGAACTTGCGGCTGATCCGGGCCACGGTCACGTCGAGATGGGTGTCGCCCAGGCCGGCGAGGATGGTCTCACCGGTGTCGGCTCGGCGTTCGATGCGGATGGTCGGGTCTTCCTCCTCGATGCGATGCAGCGCGGTGGACAGCTTCTCCTCGTCATGATGGGAGCGTGGGGTGATGGCCACCTCGGCCACCGGTCTCGGATAGACGATCCGCTCGATCGCGATGTCGCTGCCGGGAGGGCGCAGGGTGTCCCCAACTCGCACGTTCTCGACCTTGGCCACGGCGCCGATCCCGCCGGTGGGGAGATCGGGGACGTCGTGATGCTCCTTGCCCTGGAGCTTGAACAGGTTGTGCAGCCTGACTTTGCCGCCCCTCGCCAGTTCCAGCTCCTGATCGC
>DASUSU010000096.1:0-3251 GCA_036374915.1 Acidimicrobiia bacterium
GCCACCCCGGCGGGGACGCCGGGGCATCGTCGCCCTGCCGGCGGGACAGCACCACTTCGCCGTCGGCTGAGACGAGACGGTCGAGCGCGGCCAGATCGGTGCCGAGCTGCGCGGAGGGCATGTCCCACGGCGGGTCGACGAAAACCAGGTCGTAGCTGGCGCCGGAGCGCTCCAGGAAGTCCCGGACCGAGGAGTTGACCACGGTGCCTCCCAGGGAAACAGATCTCACGTTGGCGCGCAGCGCATCCCGGGCCGAGTATCCCTGCTCCACGAAGGTGGCCGCGGCCGCTCCCCGGGAGAGAGCCTCCAGCCCGAACGACCCGGTCCCGGCGTAGAGGTCGAGCACCCTCGCCCCTTCCACCCAGGCCCCGATGATGGAGAAGACGGCCTCACGCACCCGGTCGGTCACCGGTCGGGTCGCCGGGGTGCCCGGGGCCACGAGTCGCCGACCTTTGGCCACGCCCGAGATGATCCGCATGACTCAGCTCTTGAACAGCCACTCGACCGAGTCGCCGAGAATGGCCCGCACCTCGTCGGCCAGCTCGGGTTGGCTGCTCAGGTCGGGATCGTGATCGACCATCGAGAACGCGTCATGACGGGCATGGATGAGGAGATCGAGGTCGCGGAAGATGTCGGCGAGACGGAGATCGGCCATTCCCGACTGCCGGGTCCCGAACACCGTTCCCTGCCCCCGAATCTGCAGATCGACGTTGGCTAGCTCGTACCCGTCGGTGGTGGCCGCCATCGCAGACAGACGTTGCTCCGCCTCCTCGGTGGCAGGGTCGGCGATGAGCAGGCAGGTCCCGGGATGGCTCCCGCGGCCGACCCGGCCCCGCAACTGGTGGAGCTGGCTCAGACCGAAGCGATCGGCGTCCTCGATGACCATCACGGTGGCATTGGGGACATCGATCCCGACTTCGATGACCGTCGTCGAGACCAGGACGTCGATCTCCCGGGAGCGAAAGGCGGTCATGACCGCCTCCTTGTCGGCCGGTCGCAGTTGACCATGGATCAGACCGACCCTGAGACCGGGCATGAGTGCGGTGAGACGCTGGTGCTCGGCGGTGGCCGACGCCGCCTCCACCTTGGGACTGTCCTCCACCAGGGGACAGACCACGAACGCCTGACGGCCGGAGGCGACTTCCTCCTCGATCTTCCTCCATGCCACCCGCTCGTCGCCGCGTCGGAGCACGATGGTCTTGACCGGGACGCGCCCGGGGGGCATCTCGTCGAGACCGGAGACATCGAGGTCCCCATAGATCGTCATCGACAAGGTCCTCGGGATCGGGGTGGCGGTCATGATCAGCACGTCGGGCTCGATCGAGTCCGCCTTCTCCTTCAGCATCACCCGCTGGGCGACTCCGAATCGATGCTGCTCGTCGACGACGACCACGCCCAGGTTGTCGAAATGGACCCCTTCCTGGATCAGGGCATGGGTCCCGACCAGGATGTCGACCTGGCCGGAGGCCACGTCCGCGAGAAGGTCCGACCGGGTGATCTCGGGCCGATAATTGGCGGCCGCGGTCGACCCGGTGAGGATCCCGATGTGCACCGCGGGCTCATCCGACCCGAAGAGGCTGTCCATCCCCAACTCGCTCGCCGCGGCGAAAGGGGCCGGCGAGAGCCCGGCGTCGGCGAGGAGACCGGTGACCCCGAGGTAGTGCTGGTCGGCGAGGACCTCGGTCGGTGCCATGATCGCCCCCTGCCAGCCGCCCTCCACGCCATGGAGGAGCGTCACGACGGCGACGACTGTCTTCCCCGAGCCGACCTCGCCGTGGAGGAGACGATGCATCGGGTGTGCCTGGCGCAGATCCGCGACGATCTCTCCGATCACCCTCCTCTGCGCCTCGGTCAGCATGTAAGGCAGCCCGGAGACGAAACGCTCGACCAGCTCACCGGTGGGCCGGTGGGCGAACCCGGTGGCCTCCTCGCTCTGGCGGCGCTTGCGCAACGCCAACGCCAACTCGAGACGCAGGAGCTCGTCGAAGACGAGGCGGTCCCGGGCAAACCGCACCCTGTCGAGTGACTCCGGGAAGTGGATCTCGGCGTAAGCCTGATCACGGGACATCAACCCGCGCTCCGCCAGCAGGACCTCGGGCAGGGGGTCGAAGATGGGGCGGGCCCGGATCAGGGCATTGTGGATCGACGAGCGGAACTGGCCGGTCTTCACCTCGCCGACCTGCGGGTAGACCGGCACGATCCTCCCGGTCTGGAGTTGCTCGCCGTCGTGATCGAGTATGTCCACGTCGGGATGGGTCATTTGGAGCTTGCCCCGGAACGACTCCACGCTCCCGGAGAAGGCGACCTCGGTCCCGGGCGGGAGCTGCTTCTCCCGGAATCGCTGGTTGAACCAGACTGCGGTGATCGATGCGGTGTCGTCGGCTATGCGAGCCTCGGTGATGACCAGCTTCGGCTTGGGTCTGCGGCTGCTGATCGATTTCACCTCGCCGATCACCGTGATCTCGGAGCCGATCGGCACCCGGGCCAGCGGCGGGGTGTCGGTCCGGTCGACGTAGGTTCGGGGGACGTGATGGAGCAGGTCGGCCACGGTCCTGATCCCCGCCTTGGCGATGATGGGGACGCTCTTGCCCCCCATCCCCTTAACCGAGGAGACGGGAAGCTGGGCGAGGTGGCTCAGCGAGGCCACGACAGCTCCCTGACACGCATCGTTCCCACCGCGCCACGGTACCGCCCGGCTGGGACTTGGTCGGGATCAGGGCTATCCTTTCCCATGGCCGGATCGGGCCCTGCCCGTCTACCCTTCCAGACCGTCCCAGGAGTCTTCGAGATGTCTTATCGCTGCGAGATATGCGGAAAGGAGCCGAGCTACGGCAAGACCGTGAGCTTCTCCCACAAACGCAACAGTCGTCGCTGGCTTCCCAACATACAGAGGGTGCGGGTGCGTCACGGCTCCAACACCCGCCGTGCCCGGGTCTGCACCTCCTGCATCCGCGCCGGCAAGATCGAGAAGGCCTGAGCATGCCCCAGGGCGTGGTCAAGACCTACGACCCGGTGACAGGCGCCGGGATCGTGGTCCGGGACGACGACCGATCCGAGGTCTTCCTGCGTCCCGGGTCGTTGCAGGGGTCGATCTTCCGCACCCTTCGCCAAGGCCAGCGCATCGTCTTCGACACCGCCGAGGACGCCGGCACGTTGTACGTCACCTCGGTCAAGGTCGGCCAAGAGGGTTACTAGCACCGGGTGCTCGACACTGGGTGTGCTATTCCCAGCGGAAGAAGCGGACCGAAGCG
>DASUSU010000097.1:0-5026 GCA_036374915.1 Acidimicrobiia bacterium
CCGGGTGGTCGGGGGCGCCGTCGTAGGTGGCCACCGCCGCCCCGTTGCCCAGGGCGGCGAGCACGATCCAGGGGCCCATGATCCAGCCCATATCGGTGGCCCACATCGCCACGTCCTGTTTGGTGAGCTCGGCGTGGAACGCGCCCTCGGCCGCGAGCTTCACCGTGAGCCCGGCCTGTACGTGCACCGCGCCCTTGGGTCGGCCGGTCGTGCCCGATGTGTACGCGATCAGGACCGGATCCTCTGTGCCGGTCGGAAACGGCGCCCTCGGCTCGGCCTTGGGGACCCGGTCGTGCCACCACACGTCGCGGCCCTTGGTCATGGGGGTGGCCGTTCGCTCGGTGTAGTCCACGACGAGGATGTGCTCGACATCACCGACCGCCTGCGCCGCACGGTCGGCGATCTCCTTCATCTCGACCAGCTTTCCCCGTCTTCGGAAGCCGTTGGCGCAGACGACGACCCTCGGCTTGGGATCCTCGAGCCGGGTGGCGACGGCCTCGGGCCCGTAGCCGGAGAAGACCGGGATGAAGATGGCACCCAGCCTGGCCACGGCCAGCAGGGAGATCACCGCCTCCTCGCCCATGGGTAGATAGACGGCGACCGCGTCGCCCCGGCCCACCCCCAGCTCGCTCAAGGCCCCGGCCAGACGGCTCACCTGATCCCTCAGCTCGGCAAAGCTGAGCTCCCGAATCTCCCCGGTCTCCTTCTCGCTGCGCAGCGCGACCCGTCCCGGCTCCTGCTCGGCCCAACGGTCGACACATGCACGGCTCAGATTGAACGAGCCGCCGACGAACCAGGTGGACCACTGATGACCGCGCGAGGTGTCGCGAACGGCACGCCACGGGCGGTCGAAGGGGAGGCCGAGGAACTCGACCACGGCTTCCCAGAACCACTCCGGATCCCGAGCGGACCTCGATCCGAGCTCGCCAAGGCTCTCGATCCCGTGCGCCCTCATGAATGCGGCGGTGTTGGTCGCGGCCGCGCGCTCGGCGGAGGGTTGCCACACGACGTCGAAGCTGTCCATTGCCCTCCCTTCGGGTCAGGCCCCCGAGGCTAGATGTGCTGCCAGGTGGGGCGGGCCGCAGTCCCTAATCTCGGGGTGATGAGCCTCAGCCCCGATCGGCAGGACAATCGGCGCTTCCGACGACGGACCCTGGTCGTGGCCGGCGTCCTGCTTCTCACCGCCCTGGCCGTGTTTCTCGTCTACCGGCTGGGCAACGTGATCTTCATGGTCTTCGTGTCGGCGTTCATCGCGGTGGCCGTCGAGCCCCCGGTCCATTACCTGGAGAAGAGGGGCTGGAAGAGAGGGCTGGCCACCGGGCTGGTCTTCCTGGTCGCGTTCGTGCTCTTCGTGACCTTTCTCGTCGCCCTGGCGCCGCTGTTCGTGGGTCAGGCCAACGACCTGATCGACTCCTTGCCCGATTACATAGAGACGGTCTCACAGCGGTTGAACGAGTGGTTCAACATCGAGATCTCCACCGAGTCGCTGCAGCAGGAGGCGGCAGGCCTGCCCGACCTCATCATCGGGGCGGGCGGGACCATCCTGGGAGGTGTGGTCAGCGTCACCACCGGCATCGCCAGCTTCATCTTCTTCGCCTCCACCGTTGCCCTCTTCTCGTTCTACATGGTGGCCGATCTCCCCAAGCTGCAGCGGACGGTGCTCTCCACGATGAACGAGGAGCGTCAGAAGGACGCCCTCCACATATGGGACGTGGCGGTGGAGAAGATGGGCGGGTACATCTACTCGCGATTGATCCTGGCCGTGCTCAGCGGCACGCTCACCGTCGTCTTCCTCTCCATCCTCGACGTGCCCTTCGCCCTCTCCCTCGGGATCTGGGTCGGCATCCTCAGCCAGTTCATCCCGGTGATCGGGACCTATCTCGCCGCCATCCTCCCCGCGGTCGTGTCGCTCTCCTCCGAGGGCGTGGTGACGATGCTGTGGGTCATCGCCTACTTCGTCGCGTATCAGCAGGTCGAGAACTACCTGATCGCACCCAGGATCACGCAACGGACCATGGAGATCCACCCGGCGGTGTCGATCGGGGCAATCATCATCGGATCGACCTTGCTCGGACCGATCGGTGTGATCCTCGCCCTGCCCACGACCGGGATCATCCTGGCACTGATCTCGGAGACGAGACGCCAGCACGAGGTCATTCCCGAAGGCCGGCGTTGATCGCGGGAGAATGACAAGAGGCCGACGTGGCGGTTGGTATTCATGGACGGCTGCTTTACCTTTCACTTCGACCGGGATATATTCCGGCACGGCTGCTCCCAACGTTCGTTTGGGAGCGACCCTGGGTGAGGGGCGATCCGCCCCGAGCCCGAAGTAAGCCACAAGGGAGGAAAAAATAGTGCGAGCCCTGCGCACGAAGCGGGTCGCCCGATGGGCGTCCCTCCTCGCCGTTCTAGCTCTCGTGGTCGCCGCCTGTGGCGGCGATACCGCGACGACTACCACGGAGGGGGGGGCGACGACCACGGAGGCCCCTTCAGAACCCACCACCACGGCGGCTCCCCCGAGCACCGTGACCGGTGAATGCCCCGACGCGTTCTGTGTGAGATACAACATCCACCCGGACGCGGCCTGGGCCGACGGGACTCCGGTGACGGCGGACGACTTCGTCTTCACCTACGAGACCATCATCAACCCGGTGTTGGACATAACCACCACCGAGGGATATGACCAGATCACGGGATACGAGATCGTCGACGACAAGACGGTGGTCTTCGCCTTTGGCGCGATCTACGCGCCGTGGCAGTCCCTGTTCTCTGCGGTCATGCCCAAGCACGAGCTGGAGAACCAGCCGTTCAATGCCATCTGGGACGACACGATCACGCTCGGCTCGGGCCCCTTCACCTTCGTGGAGTGGGTTCCCGACGAGCACATCCTGCTCCAGAGAAACCCGGACTACTGGGCTTCCGAGGATCGGGGCTCCGGGATGCCGCTCGGCGACGTCCAGGAGATCCAGGTCGTGTTCATCGAGGACAGCCAGACCATGGTCCAGGCCCTGCGGGGTCAGGAGGTCGACTTCATCAACCCACAGCCTCAGGTGACGCTGATCGAAGACGTCAGCGGCATCGACGGCGTGGAGTACGAGGCGAGTCTCGGCCCGGTCTGGGAGCACTTCGACTTCAACCATGACGATCCGCGCCTCCAGAACCAGTTCGTCCGCCAGGCCATCGCGCAGGGCATCAACCGTGATGCCATCGTGGAGACCGTGGTGCGGCCGCTCAACCCGGACGCCACCCCTCTGGGCAACTCGATCTGGATGAGCACCAGCGCCTACTACGAGGACCACTTCAACGAGCGGTTCCCGTATGACCCTGTGGCGGCCGAGGCCCTGCTGACGGACAACGGCTGTGTCAAGGGCGGCGACGGCATCTACGAGTGCGACGGTGAGCGGTTGTCGTTCACCTGGACCACCACGGCCGGCAACGAGGGGCGCGAGCTCCAGTTCGAGCTGGCCCAGGCCGACCTGGCAGCGATCGGCATCGAAGTGACCGCCAAGTTCGGTCCTGCCTCCGAGGTGTTCGCCGATGCGTACATCAACGGCGGCGCCGACCAGTGGCAGGTCTTCAACTTCGCATGGGTCGGCAGCCCCGAGCCTGCAGGTGGCAACACCCTGTACTACTGCGAAGGTGCCAACACCAACGGGTTCGGCGACATCAACAACCTGCGGTACTGCAACGAGGAAGTCGATGCCCTGGTCAAGTCGACCGACAGCATCGTCGACCCCGCAGAGCGCGCCGCGGTGTACAACCAGGCAGATGACCTCTGGCTGGCGGAAGTCCCGATGATCCCCATGTACCAGAAGCCGTCGTTCCTCGCCTGGGACGCGGCGATAACGGGCGTGGTGCCCAACGCCAACAACATCACGGACACGTGGAATGCGGGCGCATGGGGCGGCCAGGAGAGAGTGGTGTTCGGCGCCGAGCAACAGCCGGAGTCGATGAACAACTGGGAGCCCGACGGCAACCTGCTCGCCACCTCGTTCTGGTTCACGCCGGTGATCGAAGGTGCGTACAAGGTGACGCCCGACGGGCGTTACGAGCCCTGGCTCATCGAGAGCGCAGAGGCGATCGTCCCCGGAGAGTGATCGTCCTCGCTAGTTGATCGAAGAGGGGGCCGCCTTCGGGCGGGCCCCCTCTTCTGTCAGAAGCCTCGGAGAGGCCCGGGACGGGCACAGGGTCCCGGTGTAGACTCGACGGAGCTTCTTGTCTGGACGGAGGCAAGGCATGGGAACATTCATCGCGCGGCGGATGCTCTACAGCATCCCGGTCCTGATCGCGGCATCGATGCTGGTCTTCTTCGGGATGTCGCTGGTCACCGACCCCTTGTCCCAACTCCGGCTCATCCCCAACCTGAGCCAGGAGACCGTCCAGAACATCATCGATCGCAAGCACCTCGACGACCCGATCATCGTCCAGTACGGGTTCTGGGTGAAGGACATGATCTTCGACCAGTTCGGGAACTCCGCCATCGGCGACAACCCGATCTGGCCCGACCTGAAGCGAGCCATCGGCAACACACTGCAGCTGGTCCTGATCTCGGAGGCGATCGCAGTGGTCCTGGCGGTGATCCTCGGGGTGTTGTCCGCCAAGAAGCAGTACAGCTTCTTCGACTACACCACCACCACAATCAGCTTCTTCGGCTTCTCCGTCCCCATCTTCTGGTTCGCCCTGATCCTCCAGGCTTTGGTGACCACTTTCTTCCTCAAGACCGGGATCAGGCTCTTCTACACCTTCGGGCAGTCGAACCTGGGCGCGGCCAACCCGTTCCTCGACCGGATCCAGCACATGGCCCTCCCCATCATCACCCTGGCCTACGTCAACGTGGCCACCTATTCCAGGTATCAACGCGCCTCGATGCTCGACGTGCTCCACTCCGACTACATCAGGACGGCGCGGGCCAAGGGCCTCAGCGAGCGCACCGTGACCATGAAGCACGGTCTCCGCAACGCACTCATCCCCATCGTCACCGTCGCCGCCCTCAACTTCGGGGGCGTTCTCGGGGGCGCCGTCATCA
>DASUSU010000098.1:0-8541 GCA_036374915.1 Acidimicrobiia bacterium
TCCGCCCTCAGAGCCTCGAGCTCACCATCCATGCCGATCTGCAACGGGCCGCCTACGAGGCCTTGGGCGGTCTGAAGGGCGGGATCGTTGCGCTCGACCCGAGAACCGGCGCGATCCTGGCTGCTGTCTCCTCTCCGTCCTTCGACCCGGCGCCGCTGCTCGGCGCCGACGCGGCCGCGGCGTGGGAGGCGTTGTTGGCCGATCCGAACGGGCCCCTCCTCGACCGCGCCACCCGTGAGATCTACCCGCCCGGTTCCTCGTTCAAGACGGTGGTCGCCGCGGCCGCCATCGACACCGGGGCAGCCGAGCCGAACACCCGGTTCCCCGATCCGGTCGAGTTCGCGTTGCCGGGCTCGACCGCGACCATCTCCAACGCCGGAGGGGGGGTGTGCAACAACGGAGAGTCGATCACCCTGCTCCAGGCTTTCGTCGTCTCCTGCAACACGGTGTTCGCCGACCTCTCGGTGCGTCTCGGGGCAGAGGACATCGGCATCACCGCCCAGGCACTCGGTTTCAACACCGAGATCCCGTTCCCGTGGACCGTCCCGGAGGCCGCCTACCCGGTCGAGGCGTTGTCCGAGGACCCCGCCGCCCTGGCTCAGAGCGGGATCGGCGAGCGTGACGTGCGGGCCGCACCGCTGCACATGGCGATGGTGGCGGGGGCGATCGCCAACCAGGGCGTTACCCCGACCCCGTTCCTGGTCAACCGCATCTTCGACGCCGAGGGAAACACCGTGGAGGACTTCGAGCCGACCCCGATGGGGCGGGCGATGGCTCCGGCCACCGCCTCGGTGCTCACCCAGATGATGGAACGTGTGGTCACCGAGGGGACCGGGCGGAACGCCGCGGTCCCGGGGATCAGGGTGGCCGGGAAGACGGGGACTTCGATGGGCCCCGAAGGGCTGCCCAACCCGTGGTTCATCGGTTTCGCTCCGATCGAGGAGCCCTCGATCGCGGTGGCCGTGCTGCTCGAGGCGAGCAGCGAGTTGGGTGAGTCCGCCTCTGGGGGAGGGGTCGCCGCCCCCATCGCAGGCGACCTGATCCAGCTGTGGCTGGAGAGATCCCCATGAGTTGGGCGTGGAGCATTCCTACAATCCGCCACGCCTTCCATGGATTCCCAAACCACGCTCACTGACCGTTACCAGATCACGTCCCATCTCGCCCGAGGCGGGATGGCCGACGTCTACGAGGGTCGGGACACCCTGCTCAACCGCAAGGTGGCGATAAAGGTCCTCCACTCCCAGTTCTCGGCCGACGAGGCCTTCGTCAAGAGGTTCCGACGTGAGGCCCAGGCCGCGGCCAACCTGAGCCACCCCAACATCGTGGGGATCTACGACTGGGGCCAGGCCCAGAACACCTACTTCATCGTCATGGAGCTGGTGGACGGCCGTTCGCTGCGCGATGTGCTCAAGACCGAGGGCGCCCTTCTCGCCAGACGCGCCACCGAGATCACCGCGGAGGTGGCGGCGGCGTTGTCGGTGGCCCACCAGGCGGGTCTGGTCCACCGCGACGTCAAGCCGGGGAACATCCTCCTCGCCAAGGACGGAACCGTGAAGGTGACCGATTTCGGGATCGCCCGGGCATGGGACGACAGCCAGGAGCTGACCCGGACCGGCGCCGTGATCGGCACCGCCACCTACTTCAGCCCGGAGCAGGCCCAGGGCGCCGCCGCCGACGCACGCAGCGATGTCTACTCCCTGGGTGTGGTGCTCTACGAGATGCTCACCGGGCGCCCTCCGTACACCGGCGACAGCCCGATGTCGGTTGCCTTCCAGCACGTGTCCACCGAGGCGCCGACACCGACTTCGCTCAACCCCGACGTTCCCCCATCCCTCGACGCGGTGGTGACCAAGGCGATGCGGAAAGACCCGACTGCCCGTTACCAGACAGCCGACGAGATGCGCTCCGATCTGCTCTCGGTGCTCAGGGGCGAAGCGGTAGGACTGCCGGCCCCGGTGCCGGTGGTCGCCGCACCGGCGGGTGGGGACAGTTCGACCCGGATCATGTCGACGGCCCCGGTGCCTCCGGCCACGGTCCCGCCCGACGAGGTCTACCGGGAGCTCGAAGAACAGCCTTCGTCGCAGATGCCGTTCATCCTCACCGCCACCGGGTTGCTCGTCGCCCTCGGGATCCTCATCTTCGTGTTGTTCCAGCTGGCGGGCGGGGGCGGGGAGGAAGAGGTCATGGTCGAAGTGCCCAACGTGACCGGGCTGCCCCAGGCGGAGGCTCTGACCCGTCTGCAACAGGACGGATTCGAGGTACGGAGTTTCTTCGAGCCGAGCGACACGGTCGAGGCGGGCAACGTCATCCGGACCAACCCGGTGTTCGGCACCGAGGTCCCGGAGGGCTCGACCGTCGAGATGTTCGTCTCGTCCGGGCCCGAGGAGTTCCCGGTACCACCGGTGGTGGGCCAGACCCTGGAGGAAGCCGAACGGCTGATCACCGCGGCCGGGCTGACCGTTGGTCAGGTCACCCAGCGAGCCGACGCCGACTTCGCCGAAGGCATCGTCATCGAACAAGACCCATCGGCGGGGGTCAGGGTCGGCGCCGACGCCCCGGTCAACCTGGTGGTCTCCACCGGGCCGGAGGTCGTGATCGTCCCCAACCTGGTCGACCTGAGCGAACGCGACGCCACCGCACAGCTCCAGGCGCTCGGCTTGCTGGTCAGAGTGGTGGACGAGTATTCGGAAGAGGTGGAGCCGGACCTCGTGATCCGGACCGACCCGGTCGCCGACACCGAGGTTCAACTGGGCGACACGGTCCTCATCGTCGTCTCTCTGGGCCCGGCCCCGGTCGAAGTCCCCGACCTCTTCGGACTGAACCAGGCCCAGGCCCAAGCCGCTCTGGAGCAACGGGGGCTGCTGATGGTCACCTCCACCCAGCAGGTGGCGGACTCCTCCCAGCACGGAAGAGTGATCGACCAGGCCCCGAATCCGGGCGACACCCTGTTCCCCGGTGATTCTGTCGACGTGGTCTTCGGAGAGTTCATTCCCCCGACCACCACGACCACCGCTCCGACCACCACCACGACCACTCTGCCGCCGCCCTCGGGTTGAGCTATCGGTAGTTGGTGGTCATCAGGAAGCCACCGGCGATGGCGACCAGACCGCCGACCAGGACCAGCTGGTCCCAGTCGAAGACGAAGCGGAGCAGGACGAGGATCACGCCCAGCACCATGAGCCCGGCCATGACCGCCACGTACCAGGTCGGGCTGGGGTCCTTGGCCTTTTCCGCCGCCTGAGCCGCGCTGGCCGACACCGGTCGATTCTTGGGCTTGCGTCGCTTCGACTCGGGCACGAGAAGCGAGCGTAGTCGGCGCAACCAAGGCAGAACGCCTAGTTACACGTGTGTAGTTCTCCACATCCTGTGGGCAACTCTTGGGAAAACTACACGTTTGTGATTCGCTGCGGGATCAGACCGGGATCATGTCCTCGCGGCAGTGCCTCGGTGGCTTGTCCTCGGCCAGGTTGACCGCGGTCATGGTCAGCTCCGCCCCGCACACTGTGCAGCGATACCCCTGGTCGACGACGACCACGTCGTCAGGATCCACCTCCGGTGGCGGAGTGGAGAGCATCCGGATCACGGCCAGCGAGCCCCGCCAGATGAGATAGCCCAGGGCGAGGGCGAGAACCACATCGAAGACGGTGCTGCCGGTCATGGCCTCAACGTATCAAACACCTAGTCGGGAACCACTGCGATCGCCTGCAACTCCAGAACCAGCCGGGGGTCGGTGGCCAACCTCACCACCTCGACCGTGGTGCTGGCGGCCCGATGCTCCCCGAGGTGCTGGGCCATGACCCGATTGATCGCGTCCTGGTTCCGGTCCATGTCGACGATGAACCTCATCAACTGCACGACCGAACCGAAATCTGCCCCCGACGCGGTCAAGACCGCACCCAGGTTCTGCATTGTCATCTCCGCCTGCCCCGCCGGGTCGTCCGGTATCTGCCCGAACTCGGCCGGGTCGTGTGGATGGGAGTGGTAGACCGGAGCCGCGGTCACTCCGGAGACGAAGACCAGGGAGCCGCCCCGCACCCTGATCGCCGGGGTGTAGGGCATGTTCCAGCGCGGGTCGTTGCCCTCGACATGTATCGATTCGATCTCCATCCTTGCTCCTCGCGACGAGTCCGGCACCCTAACTCTCCCCGTCTCGTTCAGATGAGTGGCATTACACACTGGGTCCCGATCGGTCTTCTCCCGCTTAAGTAGGGCTGCACGTTCTGGTCAAAATGTGTAGCTTCACTGAACACTGACGGTCATCGAGCGTTCAACGGACGCAGGAGGAGAGAATCCGATGAGACCACGCAGGAGTTGGACCTACCTGATCTTGATCACAGTCCTGGCCCTGGTCGCCGCCGCCTGCGGCGATGACGAAGGCGGAGGGACCACCACCCTGGGGACCGGCACCACCATGGCGCCGTCGACCACGCAGGCGGGGACGGACACCACCGCCGCAACCGACACCACCGAGGCCAGCGGGGAGCCGATCCGGGTGGGGAGCACCCTGGCCCTGACCGGTGTCTTCGCCCCCACCGCCGCCATTCACAAAGCCACCGGAGAGGTGTTCGTGGAGAGGATCAACGCGGCGGGTGGGCTGCTCGGTCGTCCTGTCGAGTGGATCCTGCTCGACGACGAGTCGGCTCCCGACCTGGCCGCAGCCGCCTACGAGCGTCTCATCACAGAGGACGAGGTGGACCTGGTGCTCGGCCCCTACGGGACCGGGAACATCACCGCGGCGATGGCGGTGGCCCAGCGGTATGGCTATGTGTTCCCCCATCACACCGCCAGCCTCACCTATGCCTATACCTACGAGTGTCACTTCAGCTCGTGGTCGACCGGGCTCCATCCCAACATCACCAACCCCAACCTCCTCTACGACGCCCTCGAGTCGACCGGGACCCCACCGGAGACGATCGGGTTCGTAGTCAACGAGTTCCCGGGCACGCAGTTCATCTCCTACGGGCAGCCCGATACCGATGAGGGCGGCGCCGTCGCCGAGGCGGCGAAGCGGGGCTGGGAGGTGGTGCTCGAAGTCGACTACCCGATCGCGACCTCGGACTGGGGCCCGCTGGCGGCACAGGTGCGCGATGCCGACCCCGACTTCCTCTACATCGCCGGGCTCGGCCTCGACGCTCCCAACCTGATCAACGCCATGCAGGCGATCGACTACAGCCCGGACGGGATGTTCGTGCAGTGGCCGGCGCCGGGCCCGCTGCTGACCACCGAGGGAGCCAATGGGATCATGTCGGTGACCATCTTCGAGGAGCACCCCCCGTTCACCGACGACCCCGAGGCGGTCGAGGTCGCCGGGATGATCGACGCGGCCCTCGCCGAGGCCGGTGTCCCCTACGCCAAGGTGGAGACTCAGGCCGCCGCATCGTGGACGGCATGGGAGTACCTGCAGCAGGCGGCCGAAGGGGCGGGAAGCCTCGACCAGCAGGCGATGTGCGACTGGCTGATCGAGAACGGGGCCGACACCCTGTTCCACGGGAACATCGAGTTCTTCCCCGACCAGCAGAACTACTACGAGGACCTATCCAAGATCAAGCAGGTCCAGGACGGTGAGTGGTACACGGTGTACCCCGAGGAGTTCGCCGCTCCCGACCGTTCCGTCGTGTTCAGCCCCGGCGGCTGATCAGTGGCGCTATCCCGCCCGGTCCCGGCCGGGCGGGATAGCCTCGAACCGCCAACCAGGAAGGGTCAGTTGGAACTTCTCGCGCAAGGAATCGTCTCCGGGATCCTGGTGGGCGGTCTCTATGCGCTGATGTCGATCGGGATCTCCCTCTCCTGGGGCGCCCTCAAGATCATCAACCTGGCCCATTTCACCTTCGTCCTGTTCAGCGCGTACATCGTCTATCAGCTCACGGTGAGCTTCGAGATCGACCCGCTGCTCATGACCCTGGTCGTGGTTCCTCTCTTCTTCCTGGTCGGGGTGCTGATCCAGATGTTCTTCCATCTGGCCAAGGTCGACGAGTTCAAGTCCCTGATCGTCACCTTCGGGCTGTTCATCATCTTCCAGAGCCTGATGCAGACGATCTGGAGCGCCGACTTCCGCCGCATCGGCCCCACCCTCAACTCCTATGAGACCGAGTCGTTCGTCATCGGGGGCATCTACTTCCAGCTCCCCCAACTGGCCGCCTTCGTCGTCGCACTGCTCATCGCCGGCGGGATGTGGGTCGTCTTCACCCGCACCTACTTCGGCAAGGCGGTGCGAGCCGTGGCCCAGGACCCGGCGATGGCACGGGCCTTCGGGATCGACTCCCGCCGGGTGGCGGTGCTCCTCTCCGGGCTGGCCACCGCCTTCTCGGCGCTGGCCGGCGTGTTCGTCGCCATCGGCCAGAGCCTGTTCCCCGAGCTGGCGGTCGGGTGGTTCGGCATCATCTTCCCCATCGTCATCCTCGGCGGTCTGGGCAACAGCCTCGGCACCCTGGTCGCCGGGGTGATCATCGGGGTGGCCGCCGGTATCTCCAGCTCGCTCTGGGGCCCGATCTCGGCGCCGCTGGTCACCTTCCTCATCCTGATCGTGGCCCTGCTCTTCCGGCCCGAGGGGCTGATCACCAAGCGGAGCATTGCGTGACCAGTCGCGCCCGGACCCTGCTCGGGTTCGCCGTCGTGGCCGTGGTGCTCGGTCTCGCTCCCAACTTCCAGGAGAGCTGGAACTTCCCCCGCTTCTACCTGATCTTCCTGTTCACCATGTTCTTCTGGATCTCCCAGGCGTCGAGCTGGAACATCCTCACCGGCTACACCGGCTACTTCAGCTTCGGTCAGGGCGCCTTCTACGGGGTGGGGGTGTACACGGTCGGGGTGCTCGTGGTGAAACAGGGATGGTCGTTCATGACCGCGCTGCCGGTGGCCGGTCTCCTCGCCGGGCTGACCGGGCTCTTCCTCGGTGTGGTCGTGTTCCGGATGCGCCGGCTCACCGGGGAGATCTTCGCCCTGACCACGCTGGCGGTCGCCTTCGTGCTCGCCTCGGTGGCGCGACTCAGCCCTTCCATCGACGGCGGGACCGGCATCTTCATGACCGGAACGCCGCTCCCCGAATTCCTCGGCGAGTTCACCACCGCCGCCTACCGCCTCACGCTGGCCATCGCCCTCATCACCGTCGTCGTCGCCTACCTGATCTACGACTCCCGTCTCGGCTGGGGTCTGTTCGCCCTCCGCGACGACGAGCCGGTGGCCGAAGGGCTCGGAGTGCCCACTTTCCGCTACAAGATGGTCGCATTGGGAGCCAACGCCCTCCTCGCCGGGCTGATGGGCGGGGTCTGGGCACTGCAACTCGGTTTCGTGACCGTCGATGACGTGTTCAACATCAGGGTCCCGCTCTTCGTGATCCTGATGAGCGTCCTCGGGGGGATGCAGCACTGGATGGGGCCGGTGATCGGGGCGGTGATCATCACCACGCTCACCGACCGGCTCAACAGCGCCGGTCTCGCCGACGTGAACCAGATCATCATCGGCGGCATGCTGGTGGTGCTCGCCCTGGCGGTGCGGGAGGGGGTCTACGTGCGGATGCGCCGCCGCTGGTTGACCACCGCGATCACCTTCTTCGGCGTCCTCGGGCTGACCACTGTCCTCGACCTCAACGATTCGCTGATCAGCGACTTCGCCTACGCAATGGTGGCCACGGTGGTGGTGATGCTGGCGCCGGACCGGCTCTGGGCGTTGCTGCCCGATGGTTTCCGCAGATCCGAGCCCGTCGACGAGCCCGCGGAGGCCGAGGACCTGACCAGGACCGGGCCATGACCATCCTCGAGGTGACCTCGATCGGCAAGCGGTTCGGTGGAGTGGTCGCGGTCGACGATGTCACCCTGAGCGTCGAGCAGGGCGAGATCCTCGGGCTGGTCGGACCCAACGGATCGGGGAAGTCCACCCTGATCAACCTGCTCTCCGGGTTCTATCCCGCCGACACGGGTCGGGTCGTCTTCGACGGGACCGATGTCGGCGAGCTCACCGCCCATCGGATCGCCGCCCTGGGCATCGCCCGGACGTTCCAGATTCCCCGGCCCTTCTCCACGATGACGCCACGGGAGAACATCGCGGTGAGCTACATGTTCGGGCGCAGCCCGCACGACCTAGTCGAAGCCCGGTCGGCGGCCGAGGAGTGGCTCTCCTTCACCGGGCTGGAGAGAGTCGCCGACGTCGGCGTCGACCAGCTGACCCTGCATCAGCTCAAGTTCCTCGAGCTGGCCAGGGCCCTGGCCACCCATCCCACCCTGCTCTTGCTCGACGAGGTCCTGGCCGGGTTGAACCCGACCGAGATCAACCAGTCGATGGAGATGATCCGCAGGATCAACGATCGGGGGATCACCCTGGTCATCGTCGAGCACGTGATCCGGGCCATCACCGCCCTGTCCAGCCGGATCGTGGTGCTCGACCAGGGCCGGGTGGTGGCCGCGGGCGAGCCACGTCAGGTGATGTCTGATCCGGCGGTGGTCGCCGCCTATCTGGGGACGAAGAGACGCGATGCTGCGGGTTGACGGTCTCGGCACCGGCTACGGGAGGGCGCAGGCTCTGCACGACGTGTCGCTGCGGGTGGAGGAC
>DASUSU010000099.1:0-2056 GCA_036374915.1 Acidimicrobiia bacterium
GCCTCGTCGGAGGCGTGGGTCCGGATGTTGGTCAGCTCCTTGGCCTTGGTGGCGTTGACCACCATCTCCTCGGGTCGCGAAGCTTCACCGATCACCATCCCCTCGTAGACCTCCTCACCGGGGCCGATGAACAGCTCTCCCCGCTTCTGCAGGTTGTCGAGCGCGAAACCCGTCGCCACCCCGTGACGGTCGGCGGTGATGGCGCCCCCGATCCGGTGGGGCAGCTCCCCCACCCACGCCGTCCACCCGTCCTGGTTCTGATGTACCAGAGCGGTCCCTCTGGTCTGGGTCATCAACTGGGATCGGAAGCCCAACAGCCCACGCGAGGTGGCCTCCAGGGTGACGATGGTCCGCCCGGTGTCCCCGGGGCGCATGTCGACGACACTGCCCTTGCGGGGGGCGATCGACTGGGTGACCGTCCCCACGTGCTCGTCGGGCACGTCGACCACAGCCCGCTCCAGCGGCTCGTGGGGCCGGCCGTCGATCTCGCGGAGGACGACCTCGGGACGGCTCACCTGGATCTCGTAGCCCTCGCGACGCATCGACTCGATGAGCACCGCCAGCTGGAGCTCTCCCCGGCCGGCGACCTCGACAACCTCGGGTGATGAGGTGTTGCCGATCCGGATCGACACGTTCCCCAGCACCTCCCGTTCGAGACGCTGTCTGATCTGACGGGAGGTGAGGAACCGCCCCGACTTCCCGGCCAGCGGCGAGGTGTTGACCCCGAAGGTCATCCGCAGCACCGGCTCGTCGACACTGAGACGATCCAGAGCAACCGGGTCTGTGGCGTCAGCGAGGGTGTCTCCGATCTCCACCTCGGGGAATCCAGCAACGACGAACAGATCACCCGCCGGGATCCGATCCACCTCCTCCCGGCCCAGACCGGCGAAGCCAAGCAGCTGGGTGAGTTTGCGCCGCAGTGGCGGCTCACCCTCGGTGGAGTGACAGAGGGCGACCTGCTCACCGGACCGCAGGGTGCCGTTGACCACCCGGCCGATGGCGAGACGACCCATGTAGTCGGATGCGTCGAGATTGGTGACCAGGGCCTGCAGCTTTGCGTCGGGGTCGCCTCTCGGCTGGGGGATCGTGTCGACGATGGCGTCGAGAAGCGGACTCAGGTCGGCGTCCTCTGCGGGAACACCCACGCCGGACATGGCACGTCCCTGGCGGGCGACCGTGGAGACTATCTGGAACTCGATGTGCTCGTCGGGAGCGTCGAGGTCGAAGAAGAGCTGGTAGATCTCGTCGACCACCTCGGTCACCCGAGCGTCGGGGCGATCCACCTTGTTGACCACGACGACCGCGGGGAGATGCTGGGCCAGGGCCTTGGAGAGCACATAGCGGGTCTGGGGCATCGGGCCCTCGGCGGCGTCGACGAGGAGCACGACACCGTCCACCATGGCCAGGGCCCGCTCAACCTCCCCGCCGAAGTCGGAGTGGCCGGGCGTGTCGACCAGGTTGATCTTCGTCCCCTTCCATTCCACCGCCGCCGCCTTGGCGAGGATGGTGATCCCCCGCTCCCTCTCCTGGTCGTCGGAGTCCATGACCCGCTCCACCCGCTCCTCGTGGGAGGCGAACACGCCGGCGGCGGACAACATGGCGTCGACGAGCGTCGTCTTGCCATGGTCGACGTGCGCGACGAGAGCGACATTGCGAATAGGAGATTCGGACACGAACCACGGACGGTACAGGGCCAGACGCGGCTAGCCGGAGCCACCCCGCGGGATCCGGACGCGACGACCTACGATTCTCTTGGGATGACCCAGTCGAAGCCACTGACCACGCCCCGGACCGAGACCAGCGACGGGAACGACGAACGGCTCGCCCACATCGTCACCAAGGACGAGCAGATGCGTGGGTATGTGGGCGGTGAGCCGATCAAGGCGTTGTGCGGCAAGGTGTGGGTCCCTTCCCGCGACTATCAGGGGCTCCCGGTGTGCGAGGTGTGTGTCGCCGAGCGGGAACGGAGGATGGCCGGTCGAAGACGTCTCAACTGACCGCCGAATCGATCAGCCTCCATCTCCACCACCGACAACTCGGTGACCAGGGTCACCTC
>DASUSU010000100.1:0-4802 GCA_036374915.1 Acidimicrobiia bacterium
CCCTGCATCGGGCTCGGTGAGCGAGAAGCAGACGGTCAGCTCACCTGAGGCGACTCGGGGGAGCAGCTCTGCCTTCTGTTCCGGGGTTCCGTCACGGCTGATGGCGAGCCCGCCCCAGGTGACGGCGCGGAACACCCAGAAGGAGAGGTCGAGGAAGGCCCGGCCCAGTTCTTCGAGCAGGATGGCCACCTCGACCGCGCCGGCTCCGGCCCCTCCGTGCTCCTCGGGGATGTTGATCCCGAGCCAGCCCTGCTCGCCCAGCTTGTCGTAGAGGTCGCGGGGAGGCTTGCGCTCCCGATCGCACTCCCTGACATACTCCCGGGTGATCTCCTTCTCGCAGAACTCCCGGACGGTGGCTCGGAACAGGTCCTGCTCCGGGGTGAATTCGTGGTCCATCTGGGGTTGGTCAGCTCCTTTGGGTGAAGACCGGTCGGATCATATATCGTGCATCCTGCACAACCGACTCCCACCGAGCAATGAGGGACTGTGAGCGCCAGCATCGAGACCGTCCGTGAACTGAGCCAGCGACACAGCAACTGGGGTCGATGGGGCCCCGACGACGAGCGGGGCACGCTCAACCTGGTCACCCCCGAGATGGTGGTGGCCGCGGCCGGGCTGGTGCGGCAGGGCAAGACCATCTCCATGGCCCTTCCCTATGACGAGGACGGGCCCCAAACCGGCAGTCTCGGACGGTTCAACCCGATCCACCTCATGATCAGGGACGGGGCCGACGCCATCGCCGGCACCTCGGTCCGGGACTTCTACGGTGGCGTGGACAAGCACTTCCGGGGCACCGACGACATCATCATCATGCCTCTCCAATCGGGCACCCAGTGGGACGCCTTCGGCCACGTCGTGTTCGAGGACAAGATCTACAACGGCTATGGCGCCGAGATGGTGTCGAGCAAGGGCGCCCTCAAGGGTGACGTGGCCAACGCGGCGGGGTCGATGGTGGGCCGGGGGGTGCTGCTCGACTTGCCCCGCGCCCTCGGCGTGGAATGGCTGGAGCCGGGCCACGCCATCGGATCCGATGAGCTGGAGCGGGCCGAGGAGCATGCCGGGCTGAGTGTCGGCACCGGCGACTTCGTCTTCGTCCGAACCGGGGCGATGGCATCGGCGCGAGCCGCCGGTACCTGGGGCGACTACGCCGGTGGGGAGGCCCCCGGGCTCGGGCTGGACAGCGTCGAGTGGGTGGCGAGCCGGGACATCGCCGCCCTCGCCGCCGACACCTGGGGTCTCGAGGTCAGACCCAACGAGACGCCCGACGTGGCCCAGCCGCTCCACATCGTCTTCATCGTGCACATGGGTCTCTGGCTGGGGGAGATCTTCGATCTCGATCCGCTGGCAGAGGACTGCGCCGGCGACGGCGTCTACGAGTTCATGTTCTGCGGACCGCCGCTTCCGTTCACCCGGGCGGTCGGCTCCCCACTCAACCCGATGGCGATCAAGTGATGGACCCGGTCCGCTCCATGCTGTTCACTCCGGGCAATCGCCTCGACATGCTGGCCAAGGCGGTCAACTCGGGCACCGATGCGGTCATCGTCGACCTCGAGGACTCGGTGTCGATCGACAACAAGCCCGAGGCACGGGACAACCTGCAGCAACTGCCCGAATCCCCGGTGCCCTACTACGTGCGCACCAACGCGGTGGAAACCGGGATGCTCTGGGACGACGTGATCGCGGCAGGGCGCTCGCCCGCGGTGGGAGTGATCATCCCCAAGGCGGAGGACCCGAAGGTGATCAGCCAGGTGGACGGGGCGCTCACCGCCCTGGAGATGACCGCGGGCAAGGAGGTCGGCTCGATCACGGTCATCCCCCTCATCGAGTCGGCTCTGGGGGTGCGGCTCACCTATGAGATGGCCCTGGCCTCGGATCGGGTCGAGTGTGTGATGTTCGGAGGTGGGGAGCAGGGCGACCTCGTCGCCGATCTCGGCGTGGAGTGGACCCCGGAGGGCACGGGTCTGATGCAGGCCCGTTCCCAGGTGCTGCTCAGCTCGCGTGCCGCCGGGGTGCCCTACCCGATGGAGGCGGTGTTCATGGACTTCCGCAACCCCGATGGCCTGCGGGTCGAGTGCGAGCTGGCCCGGACCCTGGGCTATGTCGGGAAGGTCGCGATCCATCCGGCTCAGGTCGGGGTGATCAACGACGTGTTCACCCCGGCGCCCGAGGTGGTCGAGTACCAGAAGAAGGTGCTGGCCGCGTTCGAGGAGGCGGAGGCAGAGGGCAAGGCCTCGATCGCAGTGGACGGGAAGATGGTGGACTACGCAGTGGCCCGGGTGGCGAGGACGGTCATCGCCCGCGCCGAGGCCGCGGCACGAGCGGGCAAGGAGAGCAAGTGAGCAGAAGCCGGTACATCGCCGACGGGGTGGGAGTGGCCGTGGTGGGCAGCGGGTCGATCGGAAGTCTGCGCGCCGAGATCGCCCACCGTCACCCCTCGGTCGACTTCCTCGCCGTGTGCGACGTCGTCGAGGACAAGGCCACCCGTCTCGCCGCCTCGTGCGAGGCCGACGTCTGGTCGGTCGATGCCGGCGAGATCGTGACCCGCGACGACGTGGACGCGGTGATCATCGCCTCCACCGAGGACTCCCACTTCGAGCCGGCCATGGCCGCGGTCCAGGCGGGAAAGACGGTGCTGGTGGAGAAGCCGTTCACCATCCTCGCCGAGGAGGGGCACAAGCTGATCGCGGCCGCCGAGGAGTACGGGGTCTCCGTCTACACCGGGTTCACCCAGCGCTTCCGGCGCCGCTACCTGGCGATCAAGGAGCACGTGCTCAAGGGATACGTTGGCGACGTCACGTCGGCCAAGGCGACCATCTACCTCACCCAGGCCGTGGCCCGCTCCGTCATCTCCCGGGCCGGGACCACCACCCCTTCGGTGAACACGATGACCTATCTCTTCGACCTGCTCACCTGGTACCTCGGCGGGAGCCTCCCCGCCACGGCCTACGCCGCCGGGTCGAACAAGGGTCGGATCCACGACGAGTTCGGGGCGCTCGACTCCACCTGGTGCGTCCTCACCTACGACGACGGGATGGTGGCCAACCTCGGGGTGAGTTGGGAGCTGCCCGAGTTCTGGCCCGCCTACGTGGCCAGCATGGATTTCGAGCTCTTCGGTCGGGACGGGGTCATCTCGGTCAAGGACGACCATCGCGACGTGTTGATGGCCTCCCACAAGCCGGTCCCTTCCCCGTACACCCCGGACACCTCGATGAACGTGGCCATGCTCGGCTCCTACATGCCGGGGGACTGGGCCCTCGGTGAGCACTTCGGCGCGATGCAGGAAGAGACCCACGCCTTCATCAACAGCGTCGGTACCGGCCGGCCCGACCCGATCCTGGCCACCGGGAACGAGGGGATGGACGTCCTCCTCATCTCTCGTGCGGTCGACGAGTCGGCCCGGACCGGCGAAGTCGTGTCGATGCTGTGGCCGACTTGATCCTCGAGGCCTGCTGATGCCCGGGATGCTCACCGGGGTCACCATCCTCGAGTTGGGACAGGTGATCGCGGGCAACTTCGGGGGCGTGATCCTGGCCGACCTCGGCGCCGAGGTGATCAAGATCGAGCCCAAGACCGGTGACACCGCCCGCAACGCCACCATCGCCCCGCTCCACGACGAGAGCGCTATCCACCTGTTCATGAACCGGGGCAAGAAGAGCGTGGTCCTCGACCTCAAGGACCCCCGGGGCCTGGAGATGTTCTACCACCTGGTGGAGCAGGCAGACGTGGTCATCGACAACTTCCGGCCGGGGGTCATGGCGCGGCTCGGGATCGATCATGACTCGCTGAAGCAGCGCAACCCGGACATCATCACCTCCTCGGTGACCGGTTTCGGCGAGTACGGGCCGGCCAAGGACAAGTCGGCGTTCGACCTGGTGGTCCAGGCCTACAGCGGGCATGTCGACATCACCGGTCCCGCCGACGGCGACCCGGCCCGGGTCGGGATCCCGATCGCCGACATCGGAGGCGGCATCTACTCCTGCATCTCGGTCCTGGCCGCCCTGGTGGGGCGGGAGCTGCACGGCAACGGCCAACACGCCGACGTGGCCATGCTCGACACCCTGGTCTCCCTCCTCTCCTACGACGCCCTCGACCATCTCAACTCGGGCCGGAAGCTGACCCGTCTCGGCACTGCACACGCCCACATGGTCCCCTGGCAGGCGTTCCGGACCAGCGACGGATACGTGGTGGTGGCGGCCCGGGACGAGAAGTTCTGGCAGAACCTCTGCGACGCCATCGACCGACCCGACCTCAAGGACGATCCCCGCAGTTCCGACAACTCGCGGCGGGTGGCCAACCGGGAGTACGTGGTCGGGGTCCTCTCCGACGTCTTCCAGACCAGGAGCAACGCCGAGTGGCTGGCCGTGCTCGACGAGTACGACATTCCCAACGCCCCGGTCAACGACATCGGGCAGGTGTTCACCGATCCCCAGGTGGTGGCCCGGGGCATGATCGGCGTCTACCAGCACCCCACCTTGGGCGACATCCGCTATCCGCCCAGCCCGATCAAGTTCAGCGAGTGGGAGAGCCCCAACCTCCCGGCACCGATGCTGGGGCAGCATACGGTGGAGGTGCTCACCGGGAGACTGGGCCTGGAGGAGGCCGAGGTGAGGGCTCTCGCCGACGAGGGTGTGGTCAAGCTCTGGCCGGAGAGCTGAGGAGGAGTATGCGTTTCGGGACGTTCGTGCCCCAGGGATGGAAGGGGGACCAGAACGGGATCCCGGTCGAGGGGCAGTGGGACCGGATCCTGGGCTTTGCCAATGTGATCGAAGACTCGGGCTACGACTCGATCTGGGTGTACGACC
>DASUSU010000101.1:0-3763 GCA_036374915.1 Acidimicrobiia bacterium
GAGGACCGGACCACCATCAAGGCCACCGTCCGCCACAACGGCGAAGAGGTCGAGATCGAGGCTGACGGGGGCGGCTCGATCGAGGCGTTCGTCAATGCCATGCAAACCCACTTCGACATCGATTGCCGGGTGCTCGACTACCACGAGCACTCCATCGGAGCCGGAACCGACGCCCAGGCGGTGACCTATGCCGAGCTCGAGTTCGAGAGACGCACCATCTGGGGGGTCGGGATCCACACCGACGTCACCACTTCGTCGTTGCAGGCGATCGTCTCCGGGATCAACCGCGCCCTCTGACTACTGAACCAGGGCGAACGCCCTGACCGGGAAGGTGCCGAAGCCGCGCACCTTCGGCGGCACCGCGAAGAACCGGAACTCTCTCCCCGCCAGCTCGCCGAGCCCGGTGAGATGCTCGACCACGGGGATCCCGGCTGCGAGCAGACCGGAGTGGGCGGGACGGGCCCCGCCCCGAGTGTCGTCGATGTTGACCGAGTCGATCCCGACCATCGCCGCTCCCGCCTCGACCAGGGCCGAGGCGAGTCGAGCCGAGACAAACGGATGCCGCGGATCGCCGTAGCCGGCGGTCCGCCAGTGCCGGTCCCACCCGGTGTGGAACAGGACCGCTGTGCCCCCTACCTCCACTCCTTCTATCGCCTCCGGCCCGAGCTCCGGCCCCGCACCGCCGACGACGACACCGGGCAGGTCGGCCACGACCTCCAGCGCCAACCCGTCGAGGTCGAAGCCGTCCTCGTAGCGATGGAACGGGGTGTCGAGGTAGGTCCCGGTGTTCCCCACCATGTCGATTCGCCCGATCAGGAACTCGGTTCCGACGTCGTAGTGATCCCTCGAGTCGGCCCGGGACAGATGCTCGGTGATCACCGGTCCCGGCAGTCCGGGGTAGGTGGTCATGTCCGCTTCGATGGTCTGGGATAGGTCGATGAGCCGGGTCATCAACAGAGGCTAGGCCCCCCGCCACGACCCTCAGATGCGGGGTTGCGCCAGCGTCTTCAGTTCCTCGGCGATGGAAAGGGCGCGTCGGCGGATGTCGTCCCAGTCACGGAAGTCTCCCTCCGGGGCCTTCAACGCGGCGACCATGGCCCGCTCACCGAAGCTGAGGGTCTTCCGATCGAGCTTCCCGGAGAACAGGAAGTGGTCGCGGGCGTTGGTCTTCTCCAGGATCGAGGACACGTCGACGGGATCCTCCTCCGGCATGGGCGGGTCCCCGATCGGGCCGCTCGAGAACAGCCAGACCGGCCGGGTGGCCAACTCCTCGCCGAGACGATCGGTCATCTCCCGCATCGTCTTCATCCAGCGGCCGGCATAGACCGCGCTGCCCAGGATCACTGCGTCGTAGCCATCGAGATCGGTGACCTCTTCGGGCGCTGCGATACGAGCCTCGATCCCGTCTCCGGACACCGCCTCGGCGATAGCTCGCCCGATGTCCGCGGTCGAGCCGTGCTTGCTGGCGGTACTGACCAAGACTCTCATCGATTCGCCTTTCTTCACGACCTGAGCACAGATATACCTCTGCTCCGGTCGCATCGACCAGGGTCTAACGGCCCTCCGGCTCAGGCTTGGGTACGGGGGCGGAGACGCCAGATGAGAACCGCAGCGGCCATGGAGACGACCGCGGCGGTGACCGCGATCGGCGTCCGCCAGGAACGGGCCACGGCGAGATCGCCCTCCAGGGCGGACATGACTCGCCACTCGAGGTCGAGCGGGGCGACCAGCGTCTCGTGGGACATCGCGGCCAGCTCCCGGGCCGTCCGTGTCATCGCAGCATGACGGGCCTGGCACTTGAGACAGACTTCGGCGTGACCACGGAAGGGACGGGCGACCGGGGTCTGTGCAACCGCGCTGTTGGCCACGAATGGCGCCGCCATCTCGCAGACGACGCTCACGCCGACTCCTCCAAATGCCGGGCGAGACGGGCCCGAGCGCGGTGCAGCCGCACCTTGGCCGCCGAGACCGAGATCCCCATCGCCTCGGCGATCTCGGCATGGGACCAGTCGTAGACGTCTTTGAGGACCACCACCTGACGCTGGGCTTCGGGAAGGGAGTCGAGCGCCCGGCGGAGCCGGCCCCGCAGCTCGAGGGTTTCCCCGGCGATCTCGGGATGATCAGCCCCCATCGGAGCCGCCACCTCGATGTAGTCGTCGAGGGGGGCGCCGCTGTGACGACGGGCCCGCTTCCGCTGGGTCCATGCGGTGTTGACCGTGATCCGATGCAGCCAGGTGGACAAGGCGGCGTCACCCCTGAAGTTGGGCAGGGCCTTCCATGCCCTGATCAGAGTCTCCTGGGCGACGTCGGCAGCCAGATGAGGGTCGCCAACCAGTCTTCGGGCCAAGGTGTAGACCTCGTTTCCGTGCTCACGGACCAGTGCGCCGAAGGCGGCCCTGTCGCCGGCTTGGGCCCTGGCTATGAGCTCTCGTTCCTTGTCCGTTTCGACCTGGGGCATGTCCATCGGGTTACCGCTCCGTCAACTCGATTCGAGCACTGACATACTCGGTGTCCGGGTCGGCCACCGCAACCACCGCCGTGTCTCCGTCCTCCTCGACCTCGATCGACACCGGTGTCGCCGGGAGCAGCGGGTTGCGGAAGCGGACCCGTGCCGCGCGGAGCGGATCGGTTCCGGGGCGCAGGGCGGAGGCGGCCACGAAGGCCCACGCCGCCTGGAGCAGACCGTGGGCGATGACTCCGGGGAGCCCGGCGGCGACCGCGGCCCCGTGATCCCAATGGATCGGGTTCCAGTCCCGGGTGGCGGCGGCGTAGCGGATTAGACCGGCCCGGGAGACACCGAGGTTTCCCGGACCCGGGCTGCCGTCATCCTCCGGCCCCGGCTCGGGTCGCTCCTCGACGGCGGTTCCCGAGTCGATGGCGGAGACGAGGAACAGGGAGGTGGCCTCTGCCACCACTGCGTCACCGTCCTCCACCATGACATCGAAGCTGACGAAGTCGACCCCGCCACGCTCCCGCACCCTGGCCACCTTCCCGGTGACCAGCAGGTCGGACTCGACGGTCAGAGGCCGGTGCCAGGTGAAGGTCTGCTCTCCGTGGATCACCGAGCGGTCGGCCAGCTGGCGGAGCAGGTCCGATGCGACCGCGAACAGGGCGGCGGCCATGAAGCCGGGCGGGGCCGCCTCGGCCCACCGGGCCGGGTCGTCGCCTGTGGCCGCGACGAAGTCGGACACGTTCTGGACGCAAACCCGAAACGGCTGGGGTCCGATGGTGAGATCGAGCAGATCGGCCGGGTCCATCAGGAAACGCTAACCGAGGTGCCGGTAGTCGCCCGCTTACACAGTTGGTGACGGCATGAAGAGAGGGCCGGTCGACGGACCGGCCCTCTCTTCTTTATGCAGGGCGTCACGTATACGTGACGCCCTGCATTAGGAAGCGGGTTCCTAACGGGTCTCGCGGTGAACCGTGTGCTGGCGGCACCAGCGGCAGAACTTCTTCATCTCGAGACGGTCGGGCGTGTTGGTCTTGTTCTTGGTGGTGACGTAGTTGCGTCGCTTGCACTCGGTGCAGGCGAGCGTCAACGGAGGTCTCTTGTCGGATGGCATTTGGGACTCGCTTCGCTCGTGCTATGAGCCGCGAGCTACGAGCAGTGGGCCAGAAGTCCGGCTTTTCGCTCGTTGCTCGTCGCTCGTTGCTCGTTGCTGGTTGCTCATTTCAGGATCTTGATCACTCGGCCGGCACCGACCGTCCTGCCGCCCTCACGGATCGCAAAACGCAACCCCTCATCCATCGCGATCGGAGCGAT
>DASUSU010000102.1:0-6231 GCA_036374915.1 Acidimicrobiia bacterium
GGACGCCCTCTCGATCGGGGGCAACCACCTCATCCACGTCCTGCGTCGCAACGTGAACCTCAAGATCCTGTTGTTCAACAACCAGATCTACGGGTTGACCAAGGGCCAGTACTCGCCGACCTCGGAGGCGGGCAAGACCACCAAGTCGTCCCCGTTCGGGTCGATCGACTACCCGTTCAACCCGGTGTCCCTGGCCCTCGGCGCCGAGGCGACCTTCGTGGCACGGACCCTCGACATGGATCGCAACCACACCCAGGAGCTGCTCCAGGCCGCCTACGAGCACGAGGGGTCCGCCTTCATCGAGATCTACCAGAACTGCAACGTGTTCAACGACAAGGCTTTCATCCAGCTCTCCGGAAAGGAAGAGCGGGTCCACAACCGGATCGATCTCGAGGCGGGAAAGCCGGTCGTGTTCGACGGCGGGGCCAAGGCAGTGGTGTTGCGGGACGGCCAGGCGACGATCGTCGACTCTTCATCGGTCGACCCGGGTGCGATCCTGGTCCACGACCCGACCCGGCCCGACCCGGCGGTCGCCTTCGCCCTGAGCCGGCTCTCCCACGGCCCCTACGGTCCCACTCCCCTCGGCATATTCCGCAATGTGAGCCGCCCCACCTATGAGGGGCAGATGAGCGCCCAGATCGACGCGGCCAGGGAGAAGCAAGGCGACGGGGACCTCTCCCGCCTCATCTCCAGCCACGGCACCTGGACGGTGAAGGACCCCTCCTCCAACGGGGGTTGATCCCTCCAACCCGATTCGGGTCGGCGGATCAGGTGAGTCCGGCCTCCACGAACTTCGCGATGCGCTCGGCAAGCGCGTCTCGGTCCAGCTCGCCGGCGGGGCGATACCAACGCTCCAAGGCGTTGAGCACGGAGAGGATGAATATCGAGGACATCTTCGGGTCGACGTCGGCCCGAAACGACCCGTCCCCGATCCCCTGGGCGATGACCTCGCGGAAGGCCTGCTCGTAGGAATCCCGGGCCGCGATGACCCTGGCCCGATGATCGTCGTCGAGCATCCGAGCTTCGTTGAGATAGGTCCGCACCACGTCCTGGTGGGAGAGCACCACGTCGACATGACCGGTGACCAGCGCTCCGAGACGATGCAGAGCCGAACCGGGCACGGTCAGTGCGCTGCGGGCCGACTCCTGGAAGAGACGGGCCCCGTCCTCCACCACCTCGACCAGGAGGTCCTGCTTGGAGTCGACATGGGCGTAGAGGGACGAGCCCAGCAACCCCAGCTCCCGGCCCAGGTCCCGCATCGAGGTGCCGTGATAGCCACGCTTGGCGAACAGACGTCCCGCCGCGGCGACGACATCGGCCCGGGTGTTCCTCGCCGTCACCATCAGCGGTGGTCGTAGCGGACCACGATCCGGTCCGTGAGGGGATGCGACTGGCAGGTGAGCACGTAGCCGGCCTCCAATTCGGAGTCGACGAGGGCATAGTTCTTGGACATCCGCACCTCGCCTTCCTCGATGTGGGCCTTGCACGAGGCGCACATCCCGCCCTTGCAGGAGAAGGGAAGCTCGGGTCGGACCCTGAGCGCGGCATCGAGGATCGAGGTCTCCGGCGTCATTCGGGTCTCCACCGCCCGCCCATCGAGGATCACGGTGAGATCCACCGACCCTTCGCCGGGAAGCGGCTCGGGTGGAAGCGAGGCAGGATCGACCGGGCCGGCGAAGAACAGCTCGTCGTGAATCGACCCCTCGTCGACGCCCAGGTCGCCCAGGGCCCGCCGCGCCATCATCACCATGTCGTAGGGCCCGCACAGGTACCACGAGTCCACCGGGCGTCCCCCGAGCAGCCGGTCGTGGACGAACCTGATCTTGCCCTCGTCGATCCGGCCCGACAGCAGAGGCAGGTCCGACCCTTCCCGGCTGAGCACGTGGAGCAGCTGGAAGCGGTCCGGGTACCGGTCCTTCAGGCCTTCCAGCTCCTCGAGGAACATGACGCTGCCCGCGGTCCGGTTGCCCAGCAGCAGGGTCCACGACGAGCCCTGCTCTGCCTCCAGTGTGGTGGCGACGAGTGAGAGCACCGGAGTGATGCCGGAGCCGGCCGCGATCGCCACCCGATGACGCGCTGCGTTCGGGTCGGGATCGATGGTGAACTCGCCCGACGGTGTGGTCGCCTCGACGACGTCGCCCGCGGCCAGGTCCGCGGTGGCGAACGAGGAGAACGCACCGCCGGGGAGACGCTTGATCCCGACTCGGAGCTTGCCGCCGTTGGCGGTGGAGCAGATCGAGTAGGAGCGCCGGACGTCCTCCCCGCCGATCATGGCCCTCAGGGTCACATGCTGTCCCGGGATGAAGCGGAACCTGTCGGCCAGCTCGTCGGGCACGTCGAAGGTGACGGCGACCGAGTCGTCGGTCAGCGGGGACACCTCGAGGACACGGAGGGGATGGAAGTCGACGCTCATCGACGCTCCACGCTCAGTACTCCTTGAAGTAGTCGAAGGGCTCGCCACAGGAGGAGCACACCATCAACGCCTTGCATGCGGTGGAGCCGAACCGGGCTATCAGTCTCGGTGCGGAGGATCGGCATCTGGGGCAGAGCACCACCCCGTCGGGGAGTGGAGGGGCGATGCCGAACTCGGCCAGCTTCTCCCTGCCTTCGGCCGTGATCCAGTCGCTGCTCCAGGCCGGATGGTGCACGGTTGCGATCTTCACGTCGGGGAGACCGGCTCCGGCCAGGGCGGATCTCAGGTCGTCCTCGATCTGACGCATTGCCGGGCACCCCGAGTAGGTCGGGGTGATGGTCACTCTCACCCGTCCCCGGTCCCAGCTCACCTGGCGCAGGATGCCGAGATCGGCGATGGTGAGCACCGGGATCTCCGGGTCGACCACGCCGGATGCGACCGATCGGGCCAGCTCGACCTTGCCCGCGGGCGCCATGGTCACCATTGCAGACCGGGATAGCTGCGCTGCATCCACTGCATCTCGGCCAGCAGCGGCCCGAGATGCTCGGAGTGGAGACCGCGCCGACCCCCTCCCCGCTGATGAGGGTCGTCGGGGATGCCGAGGCCGGCCTCGTCGAGGACCTCCTCGATGGCGGCCCGCCAGCGTTGCGGGCTGACCTGACCCGGGCCCTGGAACAACTCGCCGGTGAAGCGCCAGAGGGCGTCGACCGCATTCTGGGCCCGTCTGTGCGACTCTTCGGTGCCGTCTCCCAGACGCACCACCCAGGCCGACGAGTGAAGCAGGTGGTATCTCGCCTCTTTGCCCGCCCGAGCCGCGATCCCGGACAGCGTCTCGTCGTCGGAAGCGGTCATCCCCTCCCACAAGTCGACCTGATAGGCATCGAAGAACAGGGCCCGGACCATGGTGTGGGCGAAGTCCCCGTTGGGCTGTTCCACCAGGAGGACATTGAGAAACTCGCGTTCGGCCCGTCTCATCGCGAAGTCGTCCTCGGTCCGACCCCTGCCTTCGATCTCGCCGGCATGGGTGTACAGGGCGCGGGCGACACCGAGATGGTCGAGGGCGATGTTGCCCAGGGCGATGTCCTCCTCCAGCTCGGGGGCGTTGGAGATCCACTCCCCCAGTCGCTGGGCCAGCACCAGGTTGTCGTCGCCGTGGGCGACCAGGGCTGTCACCACCGATCCGGAGTCCGCGGTGGCGGTCTCGGAGCCGATCACATGTGACCTACCTCGTCGGGTATTTCGTAGGTGGTGGCCAGCCGATACACCTTTTCGTTGGCCTCGACGAAGTCGGAGATCTCCTCGGGGTCGAAGGAGTGGATCTCGCTGCTCCGGACCACCCAGAGGCTGGCCCCCTCCCCACGCCTGGTGTACACGTCGCGCGCGTTCTGCAGGGCACTCTCGGAGTCGGCGGCGTGGAGACTGCCCAGATGGACGTGGGACAGGCCGCGGCGGGCCCGGACGAACACTTCCCACAGCGGCCAGGCCTCGGTGGACAGGTCGATGCCCTCGTCGATGTCGGAGCTCTCACCGGGGACGACAGGAACCTCGTATGTCATGTGCTCCCCTTCACGCCGCCCCGGCCACGGTCGCCGCGGCGGTCTTCTTGGCGGCGTGGGCGGTTGCGGCTTCCCTCACCCACGCTCCTTCCTCCCACGCCCTCACCTTGTGCTCGATCCGGTCACGGTTCATCGGGCCGTCGCCTTTGACCACGGCCCAGAACTCGTCCCAGTCGATCTCCCCGAAGTCGTAGTGGCCCCGCTCCTCGTTCCAGCGCAGGTCGGGGTCGGGGATGGTCAGTCCCAGGTAGTTGGCCTGAGGGACCGTCATGTCGACGAACTGCTGGCGGAGGTCGTCGTTGGAGACCCGCTTGATCTTCCAGGTCATCGACTGCTCGGTGTGGGTGGAGTCGGTGTCGTGGGGCCCGAACATCATCAACGAGGGCCACCACCAGCGATCGAGGGCATCCTGGGCCATCGCCTTCTGCTCCGGCGAGCCCGAGCACAGCCTGATCAGGGCCTCGTAGCCCTGACGCTGATGGAACGACTCCTCCTTGCAGATCCGGACCATCGCCCTTGCATAGGGGCCGAACGAGCAGCGAGTGAGCATCACCTGGTTGGTGATGGCGGCACCGTCGACCAGCCACCCGATGGTGCCGATGTCCGCCCAGCTCAAGGTGGGGTAGTTGAAGATCGAGGAGTACTTGTGCCTCCCCTGGTGGAGCAGCTCCTGTAGCTCGTCCCGTTTGACGCCCAGCGTCTCGGCCGCCGAGTAGAGGTAGAGCCCGTGACCCGCCTCGTCCTGGACCTTCGCCATGAGGATGGCCTTGCGGTGCAGGGTGGGGGCCCGGGCGATCCAATTCCCCTCCGGCTGCATCCCGATCACTTCGGAGTGGGCGTGCTGCGCGATCTGTCGGATCAGCGTCTTGCGGTATCCTTCCGGCATCCAGTCGGCCGGCTCCACCTTGTCCTCGGCGGAGACGATGGCGTCGAAGCGCTCTTCAGGGGTCATCGAACGAGGATAACACAAACGAACGTTCGTTCGCATGGGCGGGACACCCAAAATGACTAGTCACTATGTGTGGATCGGAAAAGGCACTGGATTGACCAGGCGAATCCGCTGAGATTGGGTCTGCGCTGGGAGAGAGCGCAAACGGGGATTGCCACGGGGGCTCACCCCTCGGCATCTTGGCTTGCAGACGAATGTCGGGAGCGATCCCTGCAATCACCCAGAAGGGAGGGCCTCACCACAGGGAGGCCCTCCCTTCGTCGTTTCGCACCGGTCAGCTCTGGAACGATCCGATCACCACTTCGTTCAGCGCCACTTCCCGATCCTCCCCCTCCCAACTCCCCAGGGGCACCGCGACGATGAACGGCTCGACCACCTGGGCGCATTGTTGATCCGAGGCCACCTGGGAGATCATCTCGATGTGGATCACTTCCCCGTCGTCCTCGGCGGTCCAGAACACCTCGTGACACGGGGTCGGCTTCTCCCCGCTCACATCGAGCATCACCTGGATCGGGTAGCTCTCCATGATCCGGAGATCTGCGCCCGCGATCGCTACCTCGCCATCGACGCTCCCCGGGATCGGAGGACGGGGGTTGGGCACCGATCCCACCGGCCCGGGTTCGGTGATCGGCTGGTCGCCGGCGTCGTCGACCGGCTGGTCGGGATTCAGGGTGGTGGTGACCTGACCGTCACCTCCGCCCGCCGGGTCGGCAACGCCGCAAGCGGTGACCACGACCAGTGCGACCAGCAACCGGCTCGGCTTTCTCATGGCTCTTCGACGCCCGCCAGACGACACTTGGTTCCGGGCAGCTAGGCGAGGGCGACCAGGTCGAGCAGCTCCTCGTCGAAGAAGCGCATCTCCCCCTCGGGCATGAGCACGGCCCGATCGGGCATCAACTCGGCGACGAATTCGGTGTCGTGGCTGACCAGCAGGACCGTCCCCTCGTACAGGGTGAGGGCGTCGAGCAGGGCCTCCTTGGCCTGTGGGTCGAGGTTGTTGGTCGGCTCGTCGAGGAGGAGCACGTTGGGCCGCGCCGCCACCAGCATGGCCAGGGCGAGCTTGGTCTTCTCCCCACCGGACAGGGTCGCCGCGTCCTGGTCCACCTTGTCGGCGAGAAGGAAGTGCCCCAACAGCGAGCGCAGGGTCTGCTCGGGGAGCCCGCCGACCTGAAGCATGTGAGCCAGGACCGAGACACCGGGGAGGATCTGCTCGTGCTCCTGGGCGTAGTAGCCGAGCGTGGCGCGATGGCCCGGTGATACCTGGCCCAGGTCGGCGTGCTCGACTCCGGCCAGGATGCGGAGCAGCGTCGTCT
>DASUSU010000103.1:0-4679 GCA_036374915.1 Acidimicrobiia bacterium
AGGCGCCCCCACTCATCGCACGCTTCCCCGGAGGGAGCAGCTCGACCAGCTCCACACCCCCGTCGGCGAGCCCTACCACCGGGACGCCGTCGACGCCGGCCCAGCTGCCCGGCTCGGGTGCGGTCGGATGCGGCCGCGCCCTCAACACCTGGTGGGGCACCTCGTCGATGACCAGCACGGCACCCGGCTCCGGGGACAAGGCGCGAATCCGGTCGATCTCGCGCCGCCTCGTCCCAGCGACCCGGACCGAGCGCTCTGCGGGCTCGATCTTGGCCGCGTAGGTCATTCCCTCCTCGCTCTGCGGCACCGGCTCGAGGTCGCCGCTCAGATAGGGAGGGATGGTGTCGCTCAGAAGCCTGGCTCCGAGGCCGGCAAGTCGCCCGGTCAGCTCGCCGGCCACCTCGTCGCTCCCGATGTCGACCGCCTGGGCAGTGAGCACAGGACCGGTGTCGAGCCCTTCGTCGAGTCTGATGATGGTCACACCGCTCATCGGGTCGCCCTCCATGATCGCCCGGGCCACCGGCGCCGCCCCTCTCCACCGGGGCAGAAGGGAGAAATGCACGTTGAGCATCCCCCGCGCGGGGACGGCCAGGGCGGCGGGGGTGAGAATCCGGCCGAAGGCGACCACCACGGCCAGGTCGAGGCGACCGGCGGACTCCAGCGCCTCCACCACCGCCTCCGACGACGCCGGCTGTGCCACCTCGATCCCGAGACGGGTCGCCTCGGACTTCACCGGTGGCGGGGACAGGGCCCGGCCCCGGCCGGCGGCCCGATCCGGCTGGGTGACGACCAGCGGGATGTCGTATCGCCCGGCGAGGGCATGCAGTGTGGGCAACGCTGCTTCCGGGGTGCCCAGGAAGGCGATGCGGGTCATTCGAAGGTCGCCAGCCCCAGGGCCTCGTCGCGCAGATCCCTCAATGCCCGCTTCCGCTCCGACTTGTCGAGACGATCGATGAGGAGACGCTGGTTGAGATGGTCGATCTCGTGCTGGAGGACGCGCCCGAGCAACCCGTCGCCGGCGTACTCCACGTCGTTGCCTTCGAGGTCCAAGGCCCTCACCCGGGCGAAGCCGGGGCGCTTGATCAGCCACCAATGGCCGGGAACGGAGAGACAGCCCTCCTCGTACTCCCACTCCCCGCCCACTTCGACCACCTCCGGGTTGATCATCACCCGGGCGCCCTGTTCGTCCTGGGCGTCGAATACGGCGATCTTCCTCGGGATCCCGATCTGGTTGGCGGCCAGGCCGACCCCGGGGGCCTCGTACATGGTCTCGATCATGTCCCGCACCAAGGAGCGAACCACGTCGTCGATCTCGGTCACCGGCTTGGTCTCGAGACGAAGCACGGGGTCGCCAAAGGTGCGGATCGGATGGGTGGCCATGGGGCGTGGAGCATAAAGCCTCGCTCTACAGATCGATCGGGTCGGCGTCGACCCGCACTGTTGCCCCCGATTCCCTCCATGCCTGGATCAGGGGGCGGAGCTCGGGCTTGAGCGGGCCCAGCCTGCCCTGGATCAGCCATCTCCACCCGGATGCGACCGGGGCCGGGCCCAGGATCGTCGCCTGCGGCAACTCCCTCAGTTCGCGGTCGAACCGATCCGGCCCCTCCACTCCCCGGACCTCCACCGCGAGCATGTCTGTGGCCGGGGGCAGCCCGAGACGGGCCCGCTCCCCGAGCACCTCCTCGAGGTAGGGAACCGGGTCTCCTCGCTTCAGGGCGGTCAGCAGCGCCCCTTCGGGCAGCGAGGTCTGCGCCATCATCCGTCTTCCGTGACCGACCTCGACCAGGTTGGCGAGACGGGCGAGGATTCGCAGCGCCTCCTCCGAAGTCCGGTAGTTGTGGCCCAGCACCAGACCGTCGACGTCGACCGCCACCGCCAGCGGCACCGGTCGCGCCGAGGACAGGTCCCGCTCGGTGCCGACCGCGACCGCTCGGTCGGTGGGATGGGTGCCGGCCACCGGTCGTCCCAACTTGCGGTTGATCTCGATGACGAGACGATCGGGCTCGGAGCCCATTTCCTCGAACTCGCTCCCTCCACACCCGGCACAGGGGCCGGCCTCCAGCCCGCAGCGACGACAGGCCGGCTCCCGGCCCAGCCGGGAACCGCATCCGGAGCAGGTCCTCAGTCGGCGACATCTGACGCAGCGCATCGACGAGTCCGTGGCGCGCCGATGGGTGAAGACGAAGCAGGCCCGCTTTTCCGCAACCGTCGCTCTGATCGCGGCGACGGCCCGATCGGAGAGGAGCCCCGAACCGGGTGGGTCGTCACGACGATCGACCACCTCCACCAACGGCCAGGCCCGGGTCCCGGCCCGGACGACCTCGGGGCCCGAGGCGAGGACCTCGACGCTGGGAGTAGGCCCGATGAAGACGAGTGAGAAGCCTTCGATCCGGGAGCGGGTGGTCATCACCTCGCGTACATGGAGGGTGGGGGTCTGCCGGTCCTTCATGGCCCGGCGCCCCTCTTCGAGCACGATCGCCAGGGCGAGCCCGCCGACATGCCACATGGCGGCACGAGGCGTGCCCACCACCAGACGCCCCGGTTGCTGCGCTTCAACCCACGATCTCGTGACCTCCCGAGCCACCTCTCCTGCGACCACCACCGTATCGATCCCCCGATTGCGGGCTTCCTGCCCCACCGTGTTCGCCTCGGCCTCGGTGGCGGCCACCACCAGCACGGAGGAGCCTGCGGCGAGCACCGGGAGGAGGGCGCCGAGCCAATCCAGGCCCTGCCACCTGCCGATCAGCGCCGTGGTCGGCCGGCGCCGCCCCGCGACGATGTCACGAGCGATCCGGAGCAGCGGGTGCGCCCCGACGGCGACTTCGCTGGGCGGGTCCGTCCTGTCGGCGGGCTGCGGAGGAGAGGGGAGGTTGGGCGGCGCAGCGCGGTCGAGAAGGACCGCCATCGGGGCGACGTAGTGGCCTGCCGCCCACGTGATCGTCTTCAGCAGCGCCGAGTCGAACACCGGAACCTGGCTGGACAGCGCGGCGATGTCCTTGAGTGACCCCGGGCGCTCCCCGTCGATCTGCACGACAAAACCGCGGGTCTTCCGGCCGGAGAGGGGGACCCGGACGATCGAGCCGACCTGCACCGACTCCTGGAGCTGGTCGGGGATGGTGTACCAAAAGCCGTTGTCGACCGCGAACGTGGGGACACTGGGGACGACGCGAGCCGTGGGTCGACTCAGAGAGCGGCCGCCCCTTTGATCGCATCGACCATGTCGAGATGCTCCCAGGCGAAACCGGGCCGGCCGAAGTGGCCGTAGGCGGCGGTGCCCGAGAACACCGGGGAGCGCAGGCCCAGCCGATCGATGATCGAGGCCGGGCGAAAGTCGAACACCTCCCGTACCACCTTCTCGATCTGCTCGGGCGCGATCTGCTCCGTTCCGAAGGTCTCTACGTGAATCGAGAACGGCTCGGCATGTCCGATCGCATAGGCCAGCTGGATCTCGAGCTTGCGGGCCAGTCCCGCCGCCACCAGGTTCTTCGCCGCCCAGCGCGCCGCGTATGCCGCGGAACGGTCGACCTTGGTCGCGTCCTTGCCCGAGAAGGCACCGCCACCGTGCCGGGCGTAGCCGCCATAGGTGTCGACGATGATCTTGCGACCGGTGAGCCCGGTGTCGGCGACCGGGCCGCCGACCTCGAAGCGCCCGGACGGGTTGAAGATGAACTCGATCCCGGGATCGAGCATGTCCTCGGGGATCACCGCCGCCACGACCGCGTCGAAGACCTCCTGTCGCATCTCGGCCTGGTCTTTGTCCCGGGCATGATGTGCCGAGATGAGCACCTTCTCCACAGCCACCGGCCGGTCACCCTGGTATCGGACCATCACCTGGGTCTTGCCGTCGGGGCGCAGATAGTCGAGCTTGCCGGTTTTGCGCACCTCGGAGAGCCGTTCCGCCATTCGGTGGGCGAGCTGGATGGGAAGGGGCATCAGCTCTGCGGTCTCGTCGACAGCGAACCCGAACATGAGCCCCTGGTCTCCGGCGCCCATCTCCCGGTCCACCCCTTCGGCGATGTCGGGGCTCTGCAGCTGAACCCGGTCCTGTATCTCCAGGTCGCCTGCGGCGAAGCCAGGGTCAAATCCGTCGTACCCGATCCGCATCACGGTGTCGTCGACGATGTCGACCACATCGGGCTTGGCCCCGTCGGAGATCTCGCCGCCGACGATGGCGAGGCGCGTGGTGACGAACACCTCACAGGCGACCCGGGCCATCTTGTCGATGGCCAGGGCGGCGTCGAGCACCGAGTCGGAGATCGCATCAGCCACCTTGTCGGGATGACCCTCGGTCACCGACTCTGAAGTGAAGTACCAGCTCCTCATGGCGGGCGAGGTTAACCCCGTTCGGCGACGGCGGCGCTGATGCGGTCGAGCAGCCGCTCCGCCACCTCGGTCTTCTCGAGAAGGGGAAGCTCCTCGATCGCCCCGTCGGGGTCGACGAAGCTCACCCGATTGGTGTCGGTCCCGAAACCGGAGCCGGGCTCGGTCACGTCGTTGTAGACGAGGAGATCGACCTTCTTGCGACGCGCCTTCTCGACAGCCCGCTCGACGCCGCCGGTCTCGGCGGCGAAGCCGACGATGAAGGGGCGGGGGGAGCGAGCCACCACCGAGGCGAGGATGTCGGGTGTCTCGGCAAGCTCGATCGACGACAGCCCATCGGCACGGGGGATCTTGGACGA